>CANQUA010000002.1 GCA_947626915.1 uncultured Lachnospiraceae bacterium | reverse complement strand
GGGTGTCAAAGGGTGCATGATACTTTTATCCTCTGCCCCCGGAAAACAGCCCCTAAAGGCGTACAGACCCCATTTTCGACCAAAGGAGCATTACCAGATGTCAGACAATCGAAAATATTATTACCTGAAACTGAAAGAGAACTATTTTGACGATGATTCCATCATCCTGCTGAAAAGTATGCAGGACGGAATCCTCTACTCCAATATCCTGCTGATGCTCTGTCTGAAATCGCTGAAACACGGCGGGCGGCTCCAGCTACCGCAGCCGTAAGCCCATGATCATCACGACCAATCTGCGGCTGGAGGAAATCAAGAACCCGCCCGACCTGTCCCATGCCAGAATCTATGACCGTATCCTGGAACAGTGTGCCCCTGTCCTGTTCGCCGGGAAGAACTTCCGGGAAGGCAACGCCGAGGCCACCAAATCGGCGGCAAAGGGAATCATATCCCAAAATCGCAGCTGAAATGAAGCCAGATGGATTGCAGCCTGCCGGGAAACGGTACGGCTGTTTTTTTACGGAAAGGAATGTCTATGAACAACGAGAAAAACGCCCCTGTCACTACAACACCGGCCAACGCCGGCACCGAACCGCCCGTCCTGATACGAAAGATCGGCAGGACTACCTATCGGGTGAGGGTGCATTTCAGCATCACCCGCCGGGAAACCATGAGCGACAAGATCAAGCGTATGCTGAAAAACGAGATACGGCAGATGTAATTTCGCATTGACAGCGAGGGTCGGGAATCAACAAACAGGTTTCCGGCCCGCTATTTTTCTGTTTTTTTGTAAATTTAATTAAAAAGTCCTTGACAAATCGTTTCCGGTTTAACGTTGAGCACGTTTCCGTTTCTCTGTTGAGAAACGGAAGCGTACTCAACAGGGTCTATCCGACCCAGAACAGAAAACGCCATGCCGCACGGCATTTTCCTGCCGCCGCGCAGCATGGCGTCAAATCTTATTTCGGCAAACGACCGCCGACCGGATGCGGTTCAGCGCCTGCTTCCGCTTCCTCCCGGCCTGCGGACTGCCGCGCCTCCAAAGCCCCGAAACAGGAAACCGGAACGGGCGTATGATCCGCGCTGTTTTACATCATGGTATCGTCTCTAAGTACCTCGGCCAGGCTGATTCTTCGCACACCGCGCCAGGCCAGACCATACGCCAGTGCCACGGAGACCAGGATGGCCAGCATGAACAGGAGAATCGGAATATACGGCGCTTCCGCCAGAAATACTCCAGCCTCCATATAGCTTGCCTTCAGCACGAATCCGGTCGCGATGGCTGTGATCGGCAGGCTGATTAAGATCGGACGCCCGGCGAGCACGACCTCTTCTATACAGAACATCTTTTTCAGTTCCTCCGGCGTCAGCCCTACCGACATATACCGGGCAAATTCCCTTCTCCTTTGACGGACAAATCCCAATGTATTAGAGAACACATTGCCGATGCCGATGACCGCAAGCAGAACACAGAAAGCCCCGAAAACTGCCATCATTCCCTGGATCTGTCTGTTATTTGTCTCATATTTCTGAATACGGTTTTCCTGTTCTATGGTATATTTTCCATCGGCAAGCTGCGCGATCTCGTCCTGCAAAACGTTCAATTTTTCCAGAGCCGCGTCCTCTCCGGCGCGGATGCAGATGTAGCTGTCTGCCTCCGTTCCTCCGATCTGCCCCTTGATTTTCTTCCATAGGGACGCGGGGATAAAATGCACCAATTCATAATAGTCAAGCGTTGCATATTCCTCCCGAAGCGCCGGAACCTCCTGCGTATAAGCCAGGACGGGAACCTCCGCCGTTGTTTCCCCGTCGCTGCCGGATGGCATGGAGGCAGCCCCGGGGAGCGCCTCTGCACGGCCGGACTGCTCCCTGCTGGCTGGCTGCCCCTCACTGCCGGGCTGCTCCCTGCTGCCGGACCGTCTCAGCACGCTCACCGCGTTTTCACCGGTGCCGGGCGCCTTTATATAAGGCATAAAAACAGGATGCCGGAAATCAGGGTTTGTCACATCGCGGATCTGATTTAAAATCACCGCGCCGTCAAAACGCGGAACAGTGCCGACCCGCTCACAATAAGCGTCAAAACTCTGGTCGTCCATAATGACAAGAGGAGCGTTTACCAGCCATCCTCCGTCCGCCTGCGTCACATAGCTTGCGGGAGCCCCGGAAAACCCGCCGAAGGACTTCATTTCTTCGCCCATTTCTTCTTCGGCAATGATTCTTTTTGCGGAAGCCTTCTGGTATACAATGGCGCTTTCCACACCCCCAAGCCCCCGAATACTGTCAGCTTCTTCAAATTCATCAACACCGGTATCTTTTACAGTAACCATAATATCCCATACGTCCTGATACCGTTCAAAATAGGTTTCCCTCGTGCTGATCTGGGAGAGGGAGAAGAAGCACTGCATGAGCGCGAACGCAAGGAATGAAACGATAAGCGACAGGGACGCGGTCCGCAGCGCTTTCTTTTGCGCTTTCAACGCGCTGCCGGCCAGTTCTCCTTCGATCCCGAATAGAAATGAGAGTAAACGGGAGCTTTTTTTGCGTTTTAATTGGAATTCCCCGGTATTTTTAATCGCCTCCAGCGGCGTCAGCCTGCTTAAGCGCCGGGCGGGGAGCCATGCGGAGATCCGGATCGTTATGACTGTTACGAGCAATGTCAGCGCCAGCACCAGCGGATGATAGCCAAAGGACGCCTCATGCCGTCCGGGGACGCCGCTGCCCAGCATGGTATTGCTCAAGCTTAGGATCCCCGCGCTGCCCCCAATGCCAAGCAGGGTTCCGGCAAGCAGCGGCCCCGCGCAGAGCACGGCCGCTTCCTGCAAAAGACACGCCCGGATCTGTTTCGGCGTGGCCCCGATACTGGAGAAAATGCCGAACTGATGGATCCTCGCGTTCATGGATACCGCAAAAGCATTATGGATAATAAGGATCAGCGAAAAGGACGCCGCCAGCGTAATCAGAAGAAACAGCGGGAACAAAAGCCTCGGGGCCGTATCGCCGGGACCGCGGATCAGGTACATGGCAAGAAGTTCATAGTTATAGACGATTCGTTCCGGCCCGATTCCGAGCTGCTGCGCAATACGGGGAGTATCCGTAAGAACAGCCTTTTTATCGCTGAAATAAATATCTACGGCCGACTCCGCCCCCTTCTGTCCCTTTTCGTTTCGCTCTGCGTCTTCCACATTCGCAAAATTTTTGATCGTTTCCACGTCCTCTGCCGCAAGATCCCCGATGATACGGCTGTGCCAGCGGCCTTCCTCCAGTTCGATCCGCTCCGCTTCATATTTCCATGCGTTATAAAACAGGCCGCACAGCAGGGATAAAAGCAGGGCAGAGATGAATGCCGCGATCGTAACAGACAACCCGGCCGATCGGTTGTTTTTTATATAACCTGATGAGTAATCTCTCCACATAACCGTTACCTCCGCCGCTCATCACGGACGATGCGCCCATCCTCAAGCGTAACGATCCGTTCTGCCGCCAAAGCAACCTTTTCGTCATGAGTGATCAGCAGAATGGTCTGTTCCAGGTTACGGTTGGAAAGCTTCAGCATGTCAACGACCTCTTTGGAATTCTTCTGATCCAGATTTCCGGTCGGTTCATCTGCCAGAAGCAGGGCGGGCCGGTAGATCAAGGCGCGCGCGATCGCAACTCTCTGCTGCTGGCCGCCGGATAACTGGTTCGGCAGAAGATCCAGTTTATCGGCGATCCCGAGAGAGCCTGTAATCTTATCAAAATACTCCTGATTCGGCTTTTTCCTATCAAGCGCAAGCGGCATTAAAATGTTTTTCCGCGCCGTGAGAGTAGGGATCAGGTTATAAAACTGATAGACCAGTCCTACCTTCCTGCGCCGGAAAATCGCCGCCTGGGTCTGATTCAGTCCGGAGAGGTCGGTTCCGTCTATGACGACTTTTCCCCCCGTAGGTTTGTCTACACTTCCCAGAATATGCAGAAGCGTGGACTTGCCTGACCCGGAGGCCCCGAGGATCGCCACAAATTCTCCCCTGTTCACAGACAGATCGACCCCGTCAAGCGCTGCCGTCTGATTTCCTCCGGAATCGTATACCTTCCTGACCTTTTCACATTTTAAGATTTCCATTTTGCTGTTCTCCTTTCTTTTGTGCGCCTGTCTTTCGATTTTGCGCTTCCTGTCGGGAGACGTAGCCTCCCTGCCTTTACCATTACATTGTACCAAATGAAAGTTACAGCTCAGTGACTGCCCGCAGGGCATCCCGTATTTTATGTGCTCCGCACGATGTTTACAAAGTATAAAAGCGGATCTCAAAAAGGGCTCCTCCGCCGGGTTTGTTCGCTGCCCGTATCGTCCCGTTTTGGCGTTCTATGATCTCTTTGGCCAGAGCCAGTCCGATCCCGATTCCGCCTTCATGGGCGTTTTGCCCCCGGTAAAACCGTTCAAAGAGATGCGGTATATCTTCCCTCGCAAATCCTTTCCCCTCATCCCAGATCAGGATTTCCGTATACAGCGGATTCCGGGCATAGGAACCATGGACCGTTCCCCGGGGGGCGTGTTCCATACAGTTTTTCATCAGATTCATGATCGCCTCCATTGTCCACTCCATATCCGCCGAAATGCACAGTTCCCCCTGCTCCCGTATCTCGACGGAAGTACCGGAACCGCGGAAAAGCTCCTGCAGATTATCTGCCGCAAGAGTAAGGAGAGTAAAGACATCGGTTTCCTCTTTTTGCAGAACCAGTGTTCCTGCGTCGAGCCGGGCCAGGACCAGCAGGGACTCCTCCAGATAAGTCAGCCGCGAGAGCTGCTTTTCGATCTGTTCCAGGGCTGTGCGGTTCTCATTTTGCTTCGGAATATTATAGTCCGCATTTTGTTCCGGAACAGGCCCCGTCTCCTTCTGTTCCGGGGCCGTATGCCCATCCTTCCGCTCCGAAGCATGCTCCTTCTGTTCCGCGGCTGTTTGACCCTCTTCCGGTTCCGGGACATGACCGGTCCTCGCTTGTTCCGCAGCCGCGCAGCCGGAAGCCTGCTTCATCCTCTGGACGGCCAAAGAAATCGCGGTGATCGGCGTCTTGATCTGGTGCGCGATATTGGACAAATTCTCCGCGAAATCATTTCTGGTCTGTACGGCCTGCTCTTTCGTCTGATAAAGAAATGTCACGGTTTTATAAATTTCATCCTCCAGCCGGGAGAAATCGTCCTCTCCGGAAGCGGACAAAATCAGCGCTTTTCCATTGTTTACCTGTTCCAGATACCCGGCTAAATCCTTGATTCTCCTGTTTTCCGCCCTGCTTCGGTAAAAAAACGTGAAAAAGAAAAGGGAAACTCCCGCTGCCAATCCGACCGCCGCAAAAAAAGCAGCCTGCCTGTATGAAAGCTCCGAAAAATCAGACACATGATACCCCAGCGCGGACAATACAGGATCTTCCAAAAGGCCATCCGGATTCCCCTCCGTATATACTTTTAATGCGGCAGATACGATTTTCTGCGTTTCCGGTTCCTGCTCGATTATCTCGCAGCAGACCGCGTTTACCAGGTCAAAGGAAGCCCTGCTGTAATGACAGGAAACCAGCCATGCGGCGACGGCGGCAGAAATGAAGCTTACAGATAATACAAACCCCAAAGCAACCAATCCATTCTTCCGGCTGCTCATAGCGTGTCCTCCATGCGGTAGCCCACACTTCTGACGGTTTTCAGGCAGGCCGGCTGGGAAAGCTTATCGCGCAGCCGTTTTACGGTGACGGTCAACGTATTGTCATTCACATAATTTCCGTTTACATCCCATATCTGCGCCAGTATCCTCTCCCGGGTTACCGTTTTCCCTTTGTTTTGCATCAGATACAAAAGCAGTTCATACTCCGCTGCGCTCAGAGACATTTCCTCCGAATGGCAGAAAACCGCGCGGCGGTTCCGGTCGATCCGGATGTCATCGCAGGAAAGATACCGTTCCGCCGCATTCCCGGCTCTGCGGAGCACCGCCAGGATCCGCGAATACAGTACCTCCAATTCAAACGGTTTTACCATGTAATCGTCGGCCCCATTTTGAAAGCCCGAAACAATATCCGCGCTGTCGCCGCGGACGGTCAGGAAAATGACCGGCAATTCCTTCCAGCGGCCGCGAATCCATCGGCACAGACGGTCCCCGCGGCCGTCCGGCATGTTCCAGTCCAGCAAAACACAGGCCGGGACATGCTCGCTCAGCCTCTGTCTTGCCTCCGCAAGCGTCCCGCAGATCGTCACTTTGAAATTCTTCGGTTCCAGATACTCCTTTACGGCAAGCGCAATATTCCGGTCGTCCTCAATATAATACAGTTCCGTCACTTTCAACCCCATCCTTATCGTTATGCGTCATCCGCCGGTCCAAGTAAACTTTCACAGTTTCCATGATAGCAGACCAATGTGACAGTTTCGTGACAGACCTTTCGGGCGCTTCCTGCCGCCCCTGCCGCCCCGGGTCCGTCTGCCGGCCATCTTCCGGTTACCGGACATTATACCATCCGGGCCGGAAGAAATCTACCGGGCGCTGAAGCGGTTTACCGGTTTTCCGCCCTGCAAAACCGCAAAAACCATATGGAAAAAATTCTCTTTTGCCGTTATAATCATAGCAGCAGCAAATCATTCATCTGATAAGGAGGAACTGGAGCTTATGCGTTTTTCAGAAAACAACGGCCGTCTCGTGGCGCGGGAGAAAAACGAGACGATCCGGATCGAAGCATGGGGAACCAACGCGCTGCGCGTGAGAGCGACGAAAAGCGCCCGTTTTTCGGACGAAAACAAAGCGCTGGACCCGGCGGCGGTCCATACGGCGGAAATTCAGATCACCGACGGCAGCGCCGAGATCCGCAATGGAAAGATCCGCTGCGTACTGTCTTCCGGCGGCTGGCTGGAGTTTTTCCGCGGCGGCACGTCCATTCTCAAGGAATACTCCCGCGACTGGCGGCAGGCCAACGAACACAGTCCAAGCATGAAATTCGAGGCCCGCGAGCTGAAGCCCGTAAGCGGCAGCGACTACGCCGTCACCATGCGCTTCGAGGCGGACAGCCGGGAGCGGATCTACGGGATGGGCCAGTACCAGCAGCCGAACCTGAACCTGAAAGGCTGCATTCTGGAGCTCGCCCAGCGCAATTCGCAGATCAGCATCCCGTTTTATGTATCCAGCAAAGGCTATGGTTTTCTCTGGAACCATCCCGGAACCGGGACCGCGGTCTTCGGCGCGAATTATACCCAATGGCACAGCGAATTGTCGGAGGAACTGGACTACTGGATCACCGCCGACGATACGCCGAAAGCAATCCTGAAAAATTACACCGAGGTCACGGGGCGCGCCCCCGAATTTCCCGAAAATGCCCTGGGACTCTGGCAGTGCAAGCTGCGCTACCGCACGCAGGAAGAGGTCCTGTCGGTGGCGCGCGAATATAAGCGGCGCGGTATCCCTCTCGACGTGATCGTGATCGATTTCTTCCACTGGATCCGTCAGGGCGACTGGAGCTTCGACCCTGCGTACTGGCCCGATCCCCAGGCGATGCTGGACGAGCTGAAGGCCATGGGCGTACGCTGCATGGTCTCCATCTGGCCTACGGTGGACCGCAAGAGCGTTCATTTCAATGAAATGCTCGACCGCGGTCTGTTTATCCGGACGGAACGCGGCTCTTTGCAATGTTTTGATTTCCAGGGGGATACGCTGATCTACGACGCCGCCAATCCGGAAGCGAGAGAATACATCTGGGACAAGGTAAAAGAGAATTACTACCGCTACGGCATCGACATGTTCTGGCTCGATGAAGCGGAACCGGAATACTCCGCCTACGATTACGAACATTACCGCCACTATACCGGCCCTGCCTTAAAGGTCGGCAACAGCTACCCGAAAGAACACGCCCGGGCCTTTTATGAAGGGATGAAACAGGCGGGACAGACGGATATCGTCAATCTTCTGCGCTGCGCATGGGCCGGCAGCCAGAAATACGCCGCTCTCGTCTGGTCCGGCGACGTCCGGTCCAATTTTGCTTCCCTGCGCGACCAGCTCAGCGCGGGGCTCAGCATCGGCCTGGCCGGGATCCCCTGGTGGACGTCGGATACCGGCGGTTTCTTCGGCGACATCCGGGACGAGCATTTCAACGAGCTTCTGATCCGCTGGTTCCAGTTCTCGGCTTTCTGCCCGGTGCTGCGGATGCACGGCGACCGGGGCCCCCACGATATCCCGCCTCTCTCCGAACTGGATTACGGCGGCGGCTTCTCCGCGACGGGGCGTCCCAATGAACTGTGGAGCTACGGCGAAGAAGTTTATGAAATCCTGAAAAAATACCTGGACATCCGGCTGGGAATGAAAGACTACATCCGGTCGGTTATGGAGGAAGCCAGCGAAAACGGCTCGCCGGTCATCCGCACCATGTTCTACGAATTTCCGGAAGACGAAACGTGCTGGGATCTGGACGATCAGTACATGTTCGGCCCCAGATACCTGGTCGCCCCGGTCCTGTACCAGGGAATGACGAAACGGACGGTGTATCTTCCAAAAGGCTCATGGAAAAATATCCACAGCGGCGAGATCACAGAAGGCGGACGCACGATCACGGCGGACGCGCCCCTGGAGATCCTACCTGTGTTCGAGCGGTGCTGATACGTCCGCCCGGCAGCCATCGGAACATTCTGACGTACCCTATAATCTGCAAAAGCGCTGCGCCCTGACCGGGGTTCCAAACGATTTCCGGTCTGGCGCAGCGCTTCTCCTTTTTTTCTGTTCTGTCCGCTCTGCCGCCCTACTCACACCCGAACAAGCTTGACCCGGAACGAGATCGTCCTCGGCGTCGGCAGCATGTCAAACTGCACGAGATACGCGCCTTTCTCCGTGTCGGTCTCCAAAATGACGCCCTCGCCCAGGTACTCGTGCCGGACCCGCGCGCCGGCAGGCAGCAGCAGGTTTTCCAGATTTTCCGGCATGTATTTCTCGGTATAGGCAATATACTGCCGCGCGTCGGCGATCAGGCTGTCGTTCGGCTCCTGCTCATACTCCAGGAGGTCCTTATCGATATCCAGCACAAAACGGGAGGGATAGCGCGGAGAACCGTCGAAATTGCGCCCCTCCGCGCCCGACAGGTACAGCCGCTTCTCCGCGCGGGTCATGGCGACGAAGGCCAGCCGCCTCTCCTCTTCCATTCCAAGGAGATCCTTCACCTTCCGGGAAGGAAAGATGCCCTCGTTCATCCCGCAAAGAAACACATAAGGAAATTCCAGCCCCTTCGCGGCGTGGACGGTCATCAGCTTCACCTTGTCGGAAGCGTCCTCTGCGTCGGCGTTGGTAAACATTGCCACATGATTTAAATAATGGGCCGCCGTCGCCTCCTCGCCGCAGGTCGTCTCATATTCATGGACCGACTGGACCAGCTCCGCCAGATTGTCAAGCCGCTCCTGACTCCCCTCCGTGCGCAGCATCCTTTCATAGCCGCTCTCATCCAGAAGCGCGGAAAGCAGATCTGAAACCGGCATCTCCTCGTACCCCGACGAAAAATGCTCGATCAGACGCACAAAATCCGCCGCTTTCGTCCCCTTGAAAATCTCGTCGTCCAGCGTCCGCTTCAGGGCCTGATAGAGGGTGCAGCCGTTTTCCCGGGCGCAGTTTTCCAGAAATTCCATGCGGCGTCTGCCCAGGTTCCGCTTCGGCAGATTGGCGATGCGCCGGAAAGACAGATCGTCCTGGGAAACAGCCATCCGGAGATAGCTGAGCGCGTCCTTGATCTCCGCCCGCCCGAAAAACGGAACGCCGCTGTAGATATGGTAAGGCAGCTTCGCCTTCAAAAACGCTTCCTCCACCGAGCGGGTCACGTAATGCGCGCGGTACAATACGGTTACATCCCTGCAGGGAACGCCGCTCTCCCGCAGCTTCCCGATCTGGGATACGATCCATTCCGCCTCGGCCTCCGCGTTCTTCGCATAGTGAAACAGAACCGGCTCCCCGTCCGGAAGAACCGGCTCCAGTTCCTTTTTGACCCGGCGCTTGTTTTTGGCGATCAGCGAATTGGCGGCGGCCAGGATCTGCGGCGTGGAGCGGTAATTTTTAAGCATCATGATCGTCTTCGTCCCGGGGAACCGGCTGTCAAAATCCAGAAGGAACTTCACATTCGCGCCGCGCCATGTGTAGATCGTCTGGTCAGGGTCTCCGACCAGGAAGAGATTGCTGTGATAACCGCAAAGCGCCTCCATCAGCTCATACTGCAGGCTGTCGATATCCTGAAACTCGTCGATCATGATATATTCCAGGCGCTTCTGCCATTTCAGGCGGATCTCCTCGCTCTGCGAAAAGATATACAGCGTGAATTTGATCAGGTCGTTATAGTCGAGGCCGAAGCATTTTTTCTCCTGATAGAGATAGCCGTAGAAAATGATCTCGTCCGTCAGGACCGCGTTCAAATATTTCTCATGCAGGGCGTCCGGGGATAACCCGATCATATCCAGATAATACTCCGGCTTTTTGAAAAGCTTCTGCATCTCGATCATATCCCGCGCATCGGCAAAGGTTTTGTCCCGCAGCGTCAGGCCGCGCTCCTCGTAAATAATCCGGAGCATCGCGTCGATATCGCTGTTATCGAGGACAAGGAAGCTTTTCGGATATTGCACCGCATGACTGTCCTCCTGAAGCACCGACACGCAGAAGCCGTGAAACGTATTGATATAGCCGGTATCGTTGTCGCCGATCAGATTGTGGATCCGCTGGCGCATCTCATTCGCCGCTTTATTGGTGAAGGTAACGCAGAGAATGTTCCTGGGAAGGATGCCCATCTCGTTCACCAGAAAAGCAAACCGGTGGGTCAGCGCCCGCGTCTTGCCGGAACCGGCCCCCGCGACCACGCGCACATAGCCCTCCGTCGAGGTCACGGCGGCAAGCTGTTCCTTGTTCAGATTCTGTTCCATTTTATCACCAGCCCTTCCTTTGTGTCTCTCTCCGCCCGGGAATTCCGCCGTCCCGGTCCGGCCGCGGCAGGTCATCGTCCGCGCCCGGCGTTTCCCTCTGGGCGGCGGCAGTCCCCTCGCCTGTTACCTGCCTTTTTCCATATACCGCTTCAGATAAACTCCGGTTTTGCTTTCCCCGCACCTGCAGATCTCCTCCGGCGTGCCTGCCGCGACGATCCTGCCGCCGCGCTCGCCCCCTTCCGGCCCCATATCGACCACGTAATCCGCATTTTTTATCACGTCCAGATCATGCTCGATCACGATAACAGTCGCGCCGCTTCCGATCAGTTCTTCGAACACATGAAGCAGCGTCTCCACATCCAGCGGGTGCAGGCCGATGGTAGGCTCGTCAAAGACAAATACCGTGTCCGCCTGCCCCTTCCCCATCTCGCTGGCCAGCTTCAGCCGCTGCGCCTCTCCTCCCGAAAGGCTCGGCGTCTCCTCCCCCAGCGTCAGGTAGCCGAGGCCCAGTTCTTTCAGCACGCTCAGTCTGCGCGCAACGATGGGAAGATCCGCGCAGACGGCCAGCGCTTCGTCCACGCTTTTGTCCATCAGCTCCGGAAGGGAGACCGCCTGTCCTCCGTGCTTCGGGACGCGCCGGATCAGGCCGGCCTCCTTGGCATAGCGGGAACCGCCGCAGTCCGGGCACGGGATCTCCACATCCGGCAGGAACTGGACATCCAGGCTGATCGTACCGGTGCCGTCGCAGACAGGGCACCGGAGCAGCCCCGTATTGTAGGAAAAATCGCCCGCCTTATAGCCTCTCTCCCTGGCGTCCTCCGTCCTGGCGTACACCTTGCGCAGCTCGTCATGCACGTCGGCGTAGGTGGCCACCGTAGAGCGCACGTTGATCCCGATGGGCGTGGCGTCGATCAGCTTGACCTGGGTGATCCCGCCGGCCGAGACCGATTCCACGTGCTCCGGAAGCGGACCGCCCCGCGCGGCCGCCTCCAGCGCCGGAACAAGGCTCTCCAGGACCAGCGTCGTTTTCCCTGAACCGGAGACGCCGGTCACCGCAATCAGCCGTCCTTTGGGCAGAGCCGCCTGAAGCGGTTTCACCGTATGGATCTGAGAGGTGGACAAACGAATGGTTCCAAGCGCAAACATCTGCTCCGGCGGAACATGCTTTCCGACGCGGATCGCCGTTCTTCCCGTCAAAAAACCGCCGATCCGCGAATTCGGATCCTTTTCCACGTCCTTCAGCGTCCCCTGCGCGATGATCTTCCCGCCGTCCGCGCCTGCCTTCGGCCCCAGTTCAATGAGCCAGTCCGCCTCCGCAAGCACCTGCGTATCGTGATCCACCAGCACCACCGAATTGCCGTCGGCGACCAGGTCGCGCATCACGCCGGTCAGCCCCTCCAGGTTGGAAGGATGCAGACCGATGGACGGCTCGTCCAGAACATACAAGACGCCGGTGGTGCGGTTGCGCACCGCGCGCGCCAGCTGCATCCTCTGCCTCTCTCCGGTGGACAGCGTGGATGCGGCGCGGTCCAGCGTCAGATAGGAAAGCCCCAGATCCGTCAGACGCCTCGCGGCGCCCGCAAAAGATTCGCAGATGCTTTCCGCCATCGGACGCATTTCTTCCGGAAGCGATGCAGGGACGCCCGCAACCCACTCCGTCAGATCGGAAAGGGTCATCGTGCAGACCTCCGCCAGGGAAATGCCGCGGAGTTTCGGCGCGCGGGCCGCGCTGCCCAGCCGCGTCCCGCCGCAGTCCGGACACACATCCTGACGCAGGAATTTCTCCACCCGCTTCATGCCCTTCTCATCCTTGACCTTGGACAGGGCGTTTTCCACGGTGTAGGTAGCGTTAAAGTAGGTAAAGTCCATATCCCCGGCAGCGCCGCTGGTCTTATTCTGGTAAATGATGCGCTTCTTGACGGCGGGGCCGTGGAACACGATCTCCCGCTCCTCTGCGGTCAGCTCCCGAAACGGCACGTCGGTGCGGACGCCCATCTCCCGGGCGATATCCTTCATCAGCGACCACATCAGCGTCTGCCACGGCGCGACCGCCCCTTCCTCAATCGTCAGCGATTCGTCCGGCACCAGCGTCGCCTCGTCCACCGTCCGGACAACGCCCGTGCCGTCGCAGGTTTTACAGGCCCCCTGGCTGTTGAACGCCAGTTCTTCCGCGCCCGGCGCGAAAAAACGCTCCCCGCACGCGGGGCAGACGAGAGGAAGCCCCGCCGCCACGTTCAGGGACGGCTCCGCATAATGCCCGTTGGGACAGCGGTGAGAGGCAAGGCGGGAAAACATCAGCCGGAGGACGTTCAGCAATTCCGTTCCCGTCCCGAACGTACTCCGGATCCCGGGAACGCCGGGCCTCTGGCGCAGCGCCAGCGCGGCAGGGACATACAGCACCTCGTCCACCTGGGCTTTCTCGGCCTGGGTCATTCTCCTGCGCGTGTAGGTTGACAGGGCCTCCAGATAGCGCCTGGAGCCCTCCGCGTACAGGATCCCCAGCGCCAGAGAGGATTTGCCCGAGCCGGAAACGCCGGCAATTCCCACGATCTGGTTAAGCGGGACATCCACGTCGATATTTTTCAGATTGTGGACGCGGCCGCCGCGTATTTTTATTTTCTCCGGAGTTTTTGCGTTTTCCATGATTATTTCCAACCTGCTTCCTGCGTTATTTTCGGACGCCGGCGTTCTGCCTGCCGTCCCGTTTCACCGTCGCCGCTCCTCAGCCCGCTCACGCCCTGAGCGCCTTCCGTATATTCCGCTTTCTCTTCTCATTCAGTTTTTCATACAGCGCTATCTCTTCCCGGGTAAAGCCTTCATATTGGATCTGCTCAAAATCATATAATACAAACAACAGTTCCGACAGGATATTCTGGGCTTCCCGCGTCACCATATATTCTTTCTCATTCGTTTTCGGCTTCTCTTCCTGCTGCTTCTCCCTGGTCCCGCCCTTTCCCCTCGGCTTGTCTTTCTCCAGAACCGCGATCATTTCCTTCGCAAGCAGCTTCTGGACCGAGACGGACAGTTCCCTCCTGGAGATATTCAAAACATCCGCCATCTCTTTGGACGTGCAGGCCTCATGGGACTGGCTCAAATAATACAGCAGCTTCACATCATCCGTCGTCAGATCGTTCCGCAGCGCCACGATATCAAATAATTTTTCCTGCAGCTTTCTTTCCTTGTAAACATCAAAGAAAAATCCTTCCTCGTCCAGCACGCTTTCACTGACTCTCGTCCTCTCGTCCCCCAATTTATAATTTCCCGGCATACCGGGGAACGACACGTTCCCGTCGCTGGCCGCATCGAACAGGAACCGGTATACCTGCCCCTTGCGTTTCTCATAATCCAGA
The DNA here is from genome assembly GCA_947626915.1 of uncultured Lachnospiraceae bacterium. Classification (GTDB taxonomy): domain Bacteria; phylum Bacillota; class Clostridia; order Lachnospirales; family Lachnospiraceae; genus UBA3402. The sequence continues at coordinate 110,508 of CANQUA010000002.1, read as the reverse complement.
TCGCCGAACACCGCCTTGTAAAAATCATTGTAACACGCAAAAACGATCCGTTTCATCTGAATCGTCTTTTTCATGCTGATTCCCTGCGAAACCAGGGAGCCTTTGGTCTTTACATAATAATACACCGGGATCTTTAACGCATAAATCGTCCGGGCATGCCGGATATATTCCAGATTAAACATAAAATCTTCGCACCAGCTGACAGAGCTGTCCATGCGGATCTGATATTGTTCTATAATGGAGCGCCTGTAAAACTTATTCCATAAAACTCCGAAATAAAAATCCGCAGGTTTCTGCATCATTTTCACCGCGTAATCCACACGCGTCATCACGCCCCCTTCCTCAATGCTTCCCTTCTGTGACACGCGCTCTCCGATCACCCTGTAAAAATCGGCAATCACCATATCGCATTCGTTCTCCTCAGCGGCCATCACAAAAAATTTCGTCGCATCCGGCGTGATCCAGTCGTCGCTGTCTAAAAACTGCAGGTATTCCCCCTCCGCCAACGCAATCCCCCGATTACGGGTATCGGAAACGCCTGTGTTTTCTTTATGCAGCACCCGGACGCGCTCATCCTTCTCCGCATAGGCGTCGCAGATACTCCCGGAAGCGTCTGTGCTCCCGTCATCCAACAAGATCAATTCAAAATCCTTGTAATTTTGGTTCAGGATACTGTTAATACACCTGTCAATCGTTTTCTCCGCATTATAAACCGGAACGATCATACTTACTGACGGCATCTTTCACGGATCTCCTTTGCTGATATTCTTTTATCCCGCTGCCTGCCTCTACCTGCTGTCCCAAAGATCAAACCGGCGTCCCCCTGTCCCGGCCGGCAGCCTCGCCTGCCCCTATTATACCGCGGAAAAGCAAATAAATCTATTCTATTTCTTGTTTTGCCGGTAAGCGAATCCCAGCTCAGCCGCTTTTTTTCTTAATTCCGAATCTCCATAACTTCCTGCGGCCCTGAGGGGCCCCTTTCTCTGCCTCACAGAGCTTTGCCAAACTCCCCATCGCATCGATATCTCCATTCTCAATGGCTTTTTGGTACCATTCTCTGGCCATTTGGTAATCCCTTGCCACTCCTAAGCCATGAAAATACAGATCGCCGATCTTTTTCGGCAAATAGACATCATACGGATCTTCCTCTAACGCTTTCAGATACCATCTCATAGCTTCTGCATAATCCTGGGGAACCCCTTGTCCTTCCTCATAGGAAATTGCCAAGCACACCATCGCATAGTTATTTCCCTTTTCAGCGGCTTTCCGGTACCATTTCGCTGCCTCTGCATAATCCTGGGGAACCCCACGCCCCGCATCATAGAGGCCCGCCAAACGCATCATAGCTTTGCCCTTTCCATGTTCGGCGGCTTTCCGGTACCATTTCGCTGCCTCTGCATAATCCTGGGGAATCTCCTTCCCTTCCTCATAGAGTTCCGCTAAACTCTCCATAGCAAAACTATTTCCCTTTTCAGCAGCTTTCCGGTACCATTTCGCTGCCTCTGCACCGTCCCGAGAGACCCCTTTTCCAAAACGGTAATGCCAGCCAATACTCACCATAGCATCGCTGTTTCCCTTTTCAGCGGCTTTCCGGTACCAGCTCACAGCTTTTGCATAGTCCTGCGGAACCCCATTCCCTTTCTGATAGAGTTCTGCTAAACTGTCCATCGCATCACTATCTCCCTTTTCAGCGGCTTTCCGGTACCATTTCGCTGCCTCTGCATAGTCCTGGGCAACCCCCTTTCCTTTCTCATAGAGGCCTGCCAAACTCTCCATAGCAAAGCTGTTTTCCCTTTCAGCGGCTTTCCGGTACCATTTCGCTGCCTCTTCATAGTCCTGAGAAACCCCATTCCCCGCATAATAGAGGATTGCCAGACACGCCATCGCATCGCTGTTTCCTTTTTCAGCGGCCTTCCGGTACCATTTCGCTGCCTCTTCATAGTCCTGGGGAACCCCATTTCCTGCATAATAGAGATATGCCAAACTCACCATCGCATCGCTGTTTCCTTTTTCAGCGGCTTCCCGGTGCCATTTCGCTGCCTCTGCATCGTCCTGGAAAACCCCATTCCCATACCTGTACTTATCCAGCTTTTCCACATCATAATTGTCCCGCAGTTCTTCCATCGTACACACCAATACCCCATTTTTCATTTCCAATGGGAATTCTATCTTTTTTTCCATCTCTTCTTCTTTCCCGTTCCGTACATATTTACGGTCTGTCTCACAGTCTTCTGTTCATCACCCATCCATGGAACCTTTTTATTATAGCATTATTTTTTGTAACCTTCAACATTGGCAAAAACAGATCCGGCGCTGCAAAATAAAATCGGCGGCAGCGCCATCTTGAGAATCCATTCTTTCCTTAAAATCAGTTATCAACATCTGCGGCGCATATTGGCGTCCGTGCAGCATCTTATCCGGAAACAACGCTCAGAAAGGCGGTCATTATGAAAGAACTGTTTGAATCATCGATGAACAAAGTGTTATCCCATGCAGGGAATAAAGCTATCGCTATGATAACGGCATACAAAAACAAGCCGGAGTCCCTACTGTCTCCGGCTAAAACTATGACTTCCTATGGCAGCGGACAGTGATGCCATTCCGCCAATGATTGATTTTCAATAAAGCGAATCTACCTTCTCCTGAAGAAATCAAATAGTCCTCTGGCTCTGGATCTTAATAGCTCCAGACGTGTATGCTGTTCCGATTCAATCATTTTAGCCATACGATCTAAGTTATTTCCTACATCTTTTGATAACAGTTCAAGAGCATACTTTATACCTTCCACCTTTTTTTCATTTTCTTCTGAAATAAGTGCGTCCGTTAATTTCTTAAAACTTTCCTGATAATTTGTAATTATTTTATCAATATGTTCTTCTTGTTTTTCTCTATTATTGTAATAAACATTAATATCGTGAAACTCTTCCTGCATTTTTGCCTGAATATTCGCAACCATTATTTCTACCTGCGCTTTATATTTTGCTTCATTATCCTCCGCGATTCTTTGTGCTAATCCAATAGCCATATTAGCGAAATTCTGCATCAGCTGTATCGTTGTTTCATCTGACATTTCTACAATCTGATGGGTACCTCTGTCATTCACCTGGACCAACTCATTGGTATAATTATCTTCCATAATTCTTTCTCCTTATACTATTATTTTTTTTATTCATTTTCCAAAACTGTTTAATACTATTTTTGCTGCTTTCCGCGTCAACAATATCTCCGTCTAATATCCTTTGAAATTGATCTGTATCAAATCCCAGATTACTTAATTTTTCTATCCTCTCCTCACTTCGTTTTATAATTGTTAGCTTCTTTTCCATTCCTGAAACAAAAATATCATATGATTCTCTTTCCTGATCCATCCGCTTCTCATCATCTGTCAGATTTTCCAGATAAACTCTAACAGCATTTTCAAATCTGTTTATATTTTTCTGCGCAGATAAAAGACCCTCTATCCCTTTATTTCCCCCTTGAAGAGAAGGAATCTTTTGTAAATACTTACCTATACGCTCAAGGTCAGGCATTCTTCTTAATTCTTTTAACGGATCCCTTAATCCTTCTCTGGGAAGATAGCGCTCTAACTCTCTCACCAGCCTATTCTTCCGGTCAGATATGCCCATCATATCGTTTTTATATATTTCTACACACTTTTTATGCCGTTCTATTCCGGAATTCAAAATAGCATCCAAATACCTGATTTGAGAAAAACATTTTACGGTATATACATCTACCCCAAACCAGACAACAAATAAAATATATGCAATAAACTCAAGCCAAAAATACCCTTTTACAAAATAATCTGAATATAAATACCAAACAATCACCCCACAGCATATAAATATACAATACAACATCCAATAAGACTTTTGATATGACAACATAATTTTTCTAACCAGTCCGGAAATTATTCTGTATATCATGCTCATTAATTTAGTCATAGCTAACATTATTCCAAAAGAATATAAGATTCTGCTGAAAACAATCCACGCCCCTTTATCAATATGAATCACGATTAGCGGAACCATTAAAAGTATTCCTATTAAAAATTCGAAAGCGATTTGTATGAACTTTTTGTCTTCCATTTTTTCTCCGTTATTAACATGTAATTTGAATGATTTACGCCAACTTTTTTATTGAAAAATTATCTATTCTTCCACCGCGTCCCCCTGCCCCCTGAGCCACATATTAAGTCCTTTTTCTCCAAACACCTCTGCTGTCACCAGATAACTCCCATCCTCCCTCTGTGCGGCCTGAGCCGTGGGCAGACGATCCAGCACAGCGTTAATATCGCTTCCCTTGTAAACAAAGCTCGCATGGTGGAGTTTTCCCGTATACATAAACGGAATCCGTTTGCGGAACTCCCCTTCCTCGAACCGGTCCCGATAGGGGACGCGAAATGTTTCCTCCAGAAGCTTATAGCCGCGGATCCGATCGATCCGATATACCGTGGGGTACCCGGCGTATTTCCGGTCGCGCTCCCCGATGTAGGCCAGAAGGTAAAAATAATATTCGGAATTCATAATACCGACCGGCTTTATCACCGCGTTTGTAACTTCCCCGTTTGTTTTTTGATAGGCCAGCTCGACTAAACGATGGGCATAGACGGCGCCGGCCAGTTCCCATACCCGGTCGGTCAATTCGCGGCCATGCCTGGGTTCTACATAATGGAACAGTTCATTGCCCAGAAGCTCAGACATTTTTCTGCGCTCTGACACCGGAAGGCCCGCTTCGATCAATTCCTGTACGATCCGCTCCATTTCGCCCTTGCAGAGAGAGCGGCTCTCCAAAAGGATCTTGGCGGCGGTGAACAGCTCCGCGTTGGACAATGTGACCGTTCGGGAACTGGCTGTCCGAAACCCTTTTGCGGAATAATCGTAGACCACTTCCGTGACTCCCTCTCCCCTGGCCGTCCGGTCCGACAAAAATCCGCGGATGGAATCAATATCGCGCTGGATGGAACGCGGACTCACATTGTATTCTTCCGCAGGTTCCTGCTTGCGGGCTACTTCTCCGTTCATCAGACGGGTATATATCTCCAAAACTCTGTCATGCTTACGCGCAGACGCTTTCTCCTTCAAACTGTAATCCTCCCTGCGGCAGTGATTTTTCATTATTATACTGCCCAAAGATGTCACCAGATGTCCTTTTTAAAAAATTTTGCATTATTTTGTCAAATCCGTTTATAGTTATATCATCTTCATCCGTTTCACACAAGTGTTTGCATGGATTATCTGGCGGGATTAACCGATGTAGTCGAACCTTATCCGAGAAAAAAATAAAATAACAGCGGATTGCCCTTAGGCCGGTTTACAAGATGGCGGCAAGGCCTTATTATGCAGCAATCTGCCGGTGGTGCGGAAAACGGGGGAGTTCAAGGATGATGGGAAGTCCAACAGGAGGAACACCTAATGAAACTCCAATAATTACCGGGAATTGTCCTTCTGCCCCGACAGGAAAAAATCACGTCCCCCGCTGGGAACTTGCTTAAAATCTGGTTTGACCGTCTGACAACAAAGAATTTGTGTCAGATTTGAGTCAGAACACCGGCATCGCAGGAGGCAAAAACGATCCAAGAAGAAAAGAAGTCCAGAAAACCGCATAAAATCAGCAAAAATAAAAACTCACCCCGGCCGCTGCTTCCTTGCAATGACCGGGGCGATAAAAAGGGGAGGATAAGTATTAATTTTCTCTTTCGTACTAATCTCATTATCCCCCTCTGCGGGCAGTTTATACATCCGGGCAAAACTTTTTTTAGGTCATGAAGGAGATTTAGGAGAGGATGGTTCCCTTTTTTCCCGGCTTCTGACGGGCTTCGGCCCGGTCTGACGGTTTCAGCAGGTTCTGTTCCCTGCATTTCCGAAATAAAAATCCCGCCGGTTTCCGGACTAAGGACTTCAGGCCGGCATCGGCGGGATTTTCCGGTTCCGATTTCTGTTTTCTGATCGCGGTCAGTTTCTTCTAACTGCGAACCGATCCGTCTCTGGGCGGCGCTTCCATCGGTATTTCCAACGGTCTCGACACGGGCAGCTCCACCACATTGGCGGCCGGCAGTTCCCCGGGCGTTTGACCCGTTCTTTCATCCGGCTCACCGACCGGGATTTCCTCTGGGCGCGTCATCGGCTCCGTCATTTACCGCTGCCCCGCAAACTGATTCTTTACTTTTTGAATCTTCTGCTGCTCCGCATTCTCGGTTGAATACCAGCCTTTGGCAGCCATTTTGTGGTAGATGTCATCCTGGATGCCCAGGCTGTCGTCTAACGCCTGGTCAAAGGTCTGATGCACATTCTGCGTAGAAGATTCAATGGTTCCGTGAAGATACAAATCGCATACGCCTTTCGTGGTCAAAAGCAGGTTTTCCATAATACATCTGTCATCCATGTGGTTTTCCTCCTCAGATCAGGTTATAAAATTCATTAAAAATCTGCTGGTGCTTCTGCTGGATTTCCTCAACGCAGGACTTCAGTTCCGGGTCCTGCAGATTGCGGACCGCGTCGCTGCACTGGCTTTTCAGAAAACTCTCGTGGCTTAACGCGTCTTCAATATAAGACAATTCTTTTGGGCTCATGGCGGTTCCTCCTGTCCATTCATAAATTTTCTGATTCATTTCGCCGGCTTCGTGCCGTCACGCTTACTATGCGCAAAAACACAGAAAATAATTCATCCGCAAGCCAAGTCACATCTGGAAGAATTTTACGGAATATGTTACTATAAAGATTGGAAATCAATAAGCCGGACCCAATGATTTTTAACCGGAAACAGGAGCTGCCATGCTGTATCAGATCACAGACGGAACCGTGTCCCAGGGCGGACAGACCATTCTTTCACACATTGATTTTGAAATAAAAGGAAACGAAAAAATCGCCATAGTCGGAAAAAACGGCGCAGGCAAAACCACGCTGCTGAAACTTATCGCCGGTGAACTGAATCTGGACCGGGACGATAAGCGCACATCGCCCGGACTTTATACGTCAAGGCGGCTGACAATCGGCATGCTTTCCCAGCAAACCGACCGCATCGACCGGGAACGCACCGTCGAAGACCTCCTGCTCTCCTCCTGCCCCGCCAGAGATACCTTTTCCAGAGAACGATATGATTATGAACACGAATATGACAGCCTTTTCACCGGCTTCGGTTTCTCGAAAGCGGACAAGAACAGACAACTGGGAGAATTTTCCGGCGGGCAGCAGACCCGGATCCGGCTGATCCGGCTGCTTCTCCAGAAACCGGACATTCTGCTCCTGGACGAGCCTACCAACCATCTGGACCTGGAAGCAACCCAATGGCTGGAGCAGTATATCCGCCGCTATGAACGCGCCGTGATCCTGGTCAGCCATGATCGCTTTTTCCTGGATCAGACTGCAGAAATCATTTATGAATTATCCGGCTGCCGGCTGTACCGTTATCCCGGCAATTATACAAATTACCGGCAGGAAAAGCAAAAGCGTCTGCGCCTGCAGCAAAAGGCTTACGAACAGCAGCAGGAAGAAGTGCGCCGTCTGGAAGAGCTGATCGAGCGCTTCAGGCACAAACCAAATAAGGCAGCTTTCGCCCGGTCGCGGAAAAAAATACTGGAGCGGATGACGCCCATCGAAAAACCGGAGACCGACGACGTCCATCTTTTCACCGCGCCGATCCTTCCCCTGGAACCCGGCAGCAAATGGGTACTGGATGCAAAGCATTTAAAAATCGGCTATGACCGGCCGCTTTTGGAGCTGGACCTCCGTCTCCGTAAAGGTCAGAAGCTGGGGATCCTCGGTCCCAACGGCGCCGGGAAAACCACGTTTCTGAAAACGGCGGCGGGGCTGCTCCCGCCTCTTTCCGGTACCTGCAGGCCGGGAGAGCGAGTCACCATTGGCTATTTTGACCAGCACTCGGCGGAGATTCTGTCGGACAAAACTGTCGCAGAACATTTTCACGACCGGTTTCCGGCTCTGACGGAAAAAGAAGTCCGCTCGATCCTGGGCGCATTTCTTTTCGGCGGCAAGGCTGCCTCCACAAAAGTCTCCTCCCTGTCCGGCGGTGAAAAAGCCAGGCTCGTACTGGCGGAACTGCTGCAGAGCCGGCCGAATTTCCTGATTCTGGACGAGCCCACCAATCACATGGATATTCAGGCCAAAGAAACTCTGGAATCCGCGTTTCAGGCTTATCAGGGGACGATCCTCTTCGTATCCCATGACCGTTATTTTCTGCGTCAGGTAGCGGATTGCATTTTGATCTTCGAACATGAATGCGTCATGTACTACCCCTTCGGCTATGAGCACTATCTGGAACGGATGACAAAAGAGGAAAACGGAATCCCGGTCCCTGCCCGTATCAAAGCGGAGGACCAGGCGCTGATCGCAGGAATTCAGGCCGTCCCGAAAGCAGAGCGGCATCTATTAAGGGAAATCCCCGAACAGGAAGCCTATGCGGACTGGCAAATGCGCCTGGCCGGAGAAAAACTGGCCGCTACACAGGAACTGGCGGAAAAACAATATGAAGAACTGCTGGGAGTCAAAGAAAAAAAGGCCGTCCGGCAGCTGGAAGAGATGGCTTTTTGTGGGAAAGAACCCTTAGCCGCTAACCGGCAGGCCGCAGAAACAGAGCAGGCGGCAGACGATTACCGTCCGGACCGGAACCAGGTCATGGCTGGCGATCCTCTCCCCTGCGACGCTGACGATGAATTTCTAACCGCCCAGAAACAATACAACAGCGCCTGGACTGCATGGCATGAGGCGTGTCTGGAATGGTACGATATCTGGAACCAATTTGGATGAAATCTCATGCAGAAAGGCAGCGGCTATCCCTTCTTCTTGTCCGGGGCCTGCGCCAGAAGCACCGCCGCAAAAACCAGCAAACATCCTGCCCCCTCCCGGGCAGACAGGCCCTGTCCCAGAATCACCCAGCCTGCCAGCAGAGAAAATACAGATTCCATGCTCATGATCAGAGAGGCTACCGTCGGATCTGTGTTCTGCTGGGCAAGGATCTGAAACGTATATGCCACGCCGCAGGACAGGAAGCCCGCATAAAGAACCGGCTGCCAGGCCGCCGCCAGATTCGCCAGATCAGGCTCCTCAAACAGGAAGGCCAGTACAGCAGCCAGAAGACCCGACACAAAAAACTGGACGCACGAAACCAGCACGCCGTTGGCCCCCGGCGATACCCGATCGATCACGAGGATATGAAAAGCATAAAAAACAGCGCACAAAAAAATATAAAAATCCCCCAGATTGATATGGAAACCCTCGGTGATGCACAGCAGATACATCCCGGCTGTCGCCATCGCCACACTGACCCACACAGCCGGCTGCACTTTCTTTTTCAGGAAGATCCCGAATACAGGCACCAGCACGATATATAACGCCGTGATAAAACCGCCCTTACTCACCGTTGTCATGGAAATGCCAAGCTGCTGGAAACTGCTGGCCGCAAAAAGAACCAGCCCGCAAAGGAGTCCTCCCTTTATGCTGTCCCGTATTCTCTGCCTGCCGCTTTCACCTGCGTCCGGACCTCCTGCAGATTTTTCTTTTTGCAGCAGAAAGAGCACCACCGGCGTCAGTACCAGGCCGCCCAGCAAAAACCTGGCCATATTAAAAGTAAACACGTCTACATAATCCAGGCCGACGCTCTGGGCTACAAAAGTCGTACCCCAGATAAACGCCGTCAGCGTAAGCATCAGATGACTCCGCAGCCTCCCGCCGCGCGTCTGTTTTCCGTTCATTTCAACGATACCTCTATTCCCGGGAAATTATATTCTCAAATCCTGTGCTGTATGATTCCGTACCGTCCGGATATATCCACAGAGCCTCCACTCCATCCAGACTTTCAATCAGCTCCAGCCCATCCTCATATTCCATATTAAAGATCGCTGTCGACAACCCGTCCGCCAGACCGGAATCTGCGCAGAGAATCGATACGGAAGCATACCGGTCCCAGGGCATCAGCGTCTCCGGATGAATAATATGGTGATACCGGACGCCGTCTACCTCATAAAAGCGCTGATCACTTCCGCTGGTCACCAAAGACATGTCAATCAGGCCGATCCGGTGCAGGTACGCTTCCCCGCTGTCTTCCAGGGGATTCCGGATTCCAACCATCCAGCTTTCGCCGCCAGGCTTCGTCCCAACTGTACGCACATTGCCGCCTACGTTCAGCATACCGCTGTCCATGCCCTCTTCTTCCAGCCTTTTGCAGACCATCTCCGCGGCGAACCCCTTGGCGATGGCACCCACATCCAGGCTCATCTGCGGATCCTCCAGGCAAATCGTAGAATTTTCCCGGTCAATTCTCATTTTGCGGATATCCGTATGCTCCGCTGCCTCCCGCAAAAGCTCCATCGGCGGAAGCTGGGCGTGCTCCGGGTCACGAAGCCCCGCTTCCCGGTATTCGTGCCAGACGGACAATACGCTGCCCATAGCTATATTAACGCTGCCGCCGGTCAGATCGTAGAGTTCTATGCCCTTTTCCAGAAGCGCCAGAAGTTTCTCATCCACCTTCACCGGTTCCGCGCCTGCATGGCGGTTAACGGTCATAAGATTCGAAACCCCCTCGTATTCCTGGTAAATATCGTAAAGCTGATGATAATACAGCATCTCATCATACAGGATATCCGCATACCGGTCAAATGTTTCCTGTGAATCCGCATAACTTGTAAAAACCGTCACCGTGTCGAACAGGTCGTAATACTGACTGCTGAAACGCTCACGCCGCCCGGCCGTCCGGCCGCAGCCTGACAAAACCAATGGTCCTGTCAAAAGTCCCGCTATCAAAACGCACACAACAGCGCGAACCGGAAGAATACTGCTCCCAACCGTCCGTACAAACAAATCCCTGATTCTCTTCCCCGTCCGTTTCCCGTTCCGGCGGTTTTTCACAGATACTGTATGCCCCATATCCCGTCATATTCTCCCGTCTTTTCCCGCATGATCATCCTGACGGCGCATTCTCAGCTCAGCTGCCAGCGGACATGGCTGCCGCTCTCATCCTTGCTGACAAGAAGCTGGTCTTCGATTTCCTGCTTCAGTTCCGTCACATGAGAAATGATCCCGATCAGCCGGGAACCCTCCGCCATCTCCAGGAGTACCTTCACCGCCTGATTTCTGGAATGTTCATCCAGGGAACCAAACCCTTCGTCAATAAACATGATATCCAGATTGATTGAGGAAGAATTCTCCCGGATCTGATCCGACATGCCCAACGCCAGAGCCAGGGCTGCCATAAAGGATTCGCCGCCGGACAGAGTCCTGACTTCCCGCTCCCGGCCGGTTATATTGGAATAAACCATGAGGTCCAGGCCTCTGTTTTTCCCCTCTCCCGCTTTTCCGATCTCCACCATCCTCAGTTCAAATTGTCCCGCGGACATATCCCGGAACCTCCGGTTGGCCGCCTGCAGGATCCTCTCCAGATAATAGCGCTGCACATACGTTTCCAGATCCATGCGGGAACCGCTGACATTGCCGGACAGGATACGGTAGAGCCTGTCCAGCCTGGCATGTTCCTCCGCCACTTTCTGACGGGCTTCCATCCGGGGAGCCAGCTCCTCATATACCCGGCTGTTCTCCCTGTACTCCGCCTTACACTGCTCATAAACGCTCTCCGCCGTCCTGTACCGCTGCTCTGCCTCGCTTACGGCGCTCCGCATATCATCCATAACCGGCCGCTTTTGCCCTCCGATTTCCTTTACAGCAGAAGTTTTCAATGACTGCGCGGAGGCCAGCCTGCTGGCATGACCGCTGACTCTCTCCTGCAGCTCGCCGGCCCTGGAAGCCGGATACCGCTCCGTCAGGGCGCGCCATTCCGCTTCACAAATGTCCTTCTCCGCCATCGCTGCCTCATAAGCGGCGTATCTCTGCTTCTTCTGTTCCTCCAAACCGGGAAGCTCCTGGGTATACCGGCGGATCAGCGTCTCCGCATGGGCGCGGGCTTCCCTGGCCGCCCCGGAAGTTTTGACTGCTTCCTGATAAATATGGTTCTTCTTGGTTTTCTCCTGTTCCGCCTGTTTTCTCGCCAGAAGAGCCGCCTGTCTCTCCGGATAATCTCTGGATTCTTCCAGGCTGCGAAGCGATGCGCGGCTTCCTTCCCATGCCGCCTGTGCCTCAGACGCCAACGCCTGCGCTTTCTCCAAACGTTCCTTCAGCTTCTCTTTCTCCTGCGCTGCATTCTGAATCAGAGCCTTAAGGCGCTCCAGGATCTGCGCTTTTTTGTCCAGCTCGAGCCCCTGCAGACGAAGCTTCCGCCCGCGATCAGCGATAAAGCGCTCCGCCTCCTGCAGATCGGCGGGCCCCCGGTCTCCCGTCACAGAAGAATCGTTCTCTTTTTGCCGCAGGATATCAAACTCCCCATCGGGAATGCCTTCCGCGGCAGAGGTTCCGCCGGAAACCGCACCGTCCTCATGCTCCGATGCTTCCGTATCCCGAATCCTGGCGCAGAGCTTTTCCACTGCTTCCTGCCACAGATTCTCCCGTTCCTCTACCGCGCGTCCGTCCGCCTGAGCGTCCCCGGCCAGCTTCTCCTGCTTCGCCCGGAGACTTTCCACCTCTTTCCCTAACTGGTCGATCAGCTTCTCAGACAGATCGCGGTGTTCCTCCTTCCACAGACAGGGACTGGGATGTTCCGTCGACCCGCATACCGGACACGGTTTGCCCGGCTTCAGCTCCCTGGCCAGAAAACCCGCCTGCGCATCCAAAAACATCTGCCTTTTCCGCTCATAATCGCTGTTTTTCTGAAGATATGCCTCCTTCGCGGCACCGTAGTCCGCCTTCGACCGCGCCGCTTTGCCGCGCAGCTTTTCCAGATCCGCCTGGGCCCGGACCAGACTCTCCGCCTCGCTCTTCAGATCCGAGATGGCCTGACTGTCAGCCTTCCAGAAGGCTATCCGGCTCTCCACATCTCCGATCTCCTCCGCCTGACGTTTCCAGTCTGACTCCTTCGCCTCCAGCGCGGCCTGCCGCTGCTTCACCGTTTCCGTCTGCTCTTCCGCGGTCTTAAAACCAGCTTCTTTCTCCGCAGCGTCCGCCTTCGCGGCGTCAATTCTGGCCAGAATCTTCAGCGCTTTTTCAACCCGTTCCGATACCTGGCTGTACCGCGCCAGTTCCTGCTCATACTCCTCTTTGGCTGAAGCCTCCGCCTGAGACGCTGTCTCCGACGCCGCGCAAAGCCCCGGAAGCGCGTCCTGCTGCTCTTTCAGCGAATTCCGTACCGTCCCCTCACGGGAAGCCGCGTCCGCGTATCTTTGGTACTCCGCCAGTATCTCATAAGCCCCGCGGATCTGCAGGGCCAGCGCGCCGTCCGCCTTTACGCTCTCCGCCTCCGCACCGCACCGGGCCAGTTCCGACTCCGCCTGATCCAGCTGACCGTAAAACCGCAGAAGTCCCTCTGCTTTTGTGCAGCTCTCCCTCCGGACGTCTCTGACTTTTTCTGCTTCTGCCAACTCCGCCCCCGCCTGGTCCTGCTTTTCCTTAAGCAGACCGCAGAGAGCCCCGAGTTCCTTCAGAAAATCAGCCATATACACCAGCTCTCCGCCGGATATTTTCTGCTTCAGAACCGTCAGCTCGTCCGCTCGCTCATACGACGCGGGGATCACAGTCCTGGCCGCTGCGGTCTGGCATTGGGTCCGAATCACAGCGATATCCTTTTCTCTGACTTTCTTCCTCTCATTCAGTTCGTCCACAATCGCCTGAAACAGATCCGTATGGAACAATTTGCGGAAGATGACTTTTTTATCGTCGGATTTTGCCCGCAGCAGCTCCATGAACTCCCCCTGGGCAATCATCGCCACCTGCATAAACTGGCTTTTCGTCAGCCCGACGATCTCCTCGATCTTTTTGTCCGCTTCTTTCTGGGGATACTCCGTCCCGTCCGGCATCGTCAGGGACACGGAACCGCCGACCTCCCTTGTACCGATCCCCTTGGCCGCCCCGCGGGTCACCGTTTTCAAATGTCTCGGCACACGTCTGACCGTATAAAGTTCCCGCTCTTCCCCATACCCTTCTGAAAAGGTCAGTTCCACGAACGGTTCCCGGTCGTAATCCGTAAAATGGCTCTGGAGCACGATCCCCTCTTTCCGGTTGGAAGAAGAACTGGCTTCCCCATACAGCGCAAAAACAATGGCATCGAAAATCGTCGTTTTCCCCGCGCCCGTATCGCCCGTAATCAAAAACAGATTCTGAGAAAGCCTGTTAAAATCAATCTGCGTTTTATTTCCATAAGACCCGAATGCCTGCATCGTCAATCTCAACGGCTTCATATCATTCCACCCCCTGTACCTGATTGATCACGTCCTGAAGCAGCGCCTTTTCCTCATCATCCGCATCCTTTAAAAATGAACAGCAAAGCTCAAAGGGGTTCAGCTCCTCCATCTTCTCCGCGCTCCCGCCGTAATCCGCAGTCCTCAGTCCTTCCCTGCGGATTTCCAGCAGGTACGGGAACGCGATGCGGAGCCGGTCCTGCATATCGATCACTTCCAGATCCACCCGGTCTGTCAGGATCACCGTCACATAATCCCGGCAGGACTGCCGAAGAACCTCTTCCAATGTGCCCTTCAGCACGCGCACCTGGCGCAGCGGAACCAGCGGAAGCACGCGAATCTGAATCTGTGCCCCGCCTTTTCCTTTTTTCTCTCCCAGTTCCACCACCACAACGCCCTTCTGCTGCCCTGCCTCACTGACAGAACAGGCCAGAGGCGTCCCGCAGTACCGCCGGGTTTCGCCGCCCGCCTGCATCGGCTTATGGATGTGTCCCAGCGCCGCGTAATCAAACCGCTCCAGTATATCCGCAGACACTTCGTCGATATTTCCGACCGTCCGGATCTCCGAGTCCATCCGCTCCACTTCCTCCGGGGCTTTCCCCGCAGGCAGATAGAACTGATGGCTGACCAGGACATTCCGCACGTTTTCATCCACCGTTTCACGTTCGATCAGTCTGTGAACCGTCTCGTCATAAGAAAAAAGATTCCCGTTCTCATCCGTCCCGACCACCAGTTTCACCATCGACGGCCGTACGAAAGGAAGCAGGTAAAAACGAACCTCCCCGTACTCGTCCCGCAGCGTCACACGCTCGATCGAATCCTGCTCCGTCTGCGGCGGCAGCCCTACCATATAAACATTCTGTCTGGCTAAAATACCGCGGAAACAGTTAACGCGCGGCGCGCTGTCGTGATTCCCGCTGATCAGCATGACGGCCGCTTCCGGAAGCGCCGCCGTCAGAGCCGTAATGAAATGATCCAGCATCTCCACCGCTTCCGCCGACGGAACCGCTTTGTCATAAATATCGCCGGCCACGATCACCGCATCCGGCCGTTCTCTTTTGGCCATCTCCACAATCTGATTCAATATATATTCCTGATCCTCCTGCAGATCGCGGTTGATCAGCTTAAGACCGATATGCAGGTCTGATAAATGGAAAAATTTCATGCCGTCCCCTCTCTTATTGAAATCGAACATCTGTTCTGTTATTATACCACAAGTATGCCCGTTTGACAATCGGATTTTGAGAAGATTTTGAGGATTTTAAGGATTTTAAGGAATGCTTTCAGGGGTGATTCCGGGAAAGAACAGGGGCGAGAATCCGTCGAAAACGGTTCCCGAAACCAAAAAAGATGCCCGCGGCGGAAGGAAGCGCTTCGCCTCCCTCAGCCGCAGGCGCCGCACGGCAAATCTGATCCATCGGTCAGGAAATATCCAGTTTCGGCGGTTCATCCAGATGTTCCGACACATATTTCCCGTTTTTCTTCCGCTGCCGCACACATTCCGTCAGGAGATACTCGATCTGGCCATTGACGGAACGGAAATCATCCTCCGCCCACGCGGCGATGGCGTCGTACAATTTGGCGGACAGCCGCAGCGGGACCTGTTTTTTCTGATTATCCGCCATATCAGTACAGACTGCCCGAGTTTACGACCGGCTGGGCGTCCCGGTTGCCGCAGAGCACAACCAGAAGATTGGAGACCATCGCCGCTTTCCGCTCCTCGTCCAGTTCTACCACATGATTTTTGCTCAGCTGCTCCAGGGCCATCTCCACCATGCCCACCGCTCCGTCGACGATCATCTTCCGGGCGTCGATGATGGCGGACGCCTGCTGCCTCTGCAGCATCACGGCCGCAATTTCCGGCGCATAGGCCAGATACGTGATCCGGGCCTCGAGGATCTCCAGGCCGGCTTCTTTCACTTTCTCCTGGATCTCGTCGCGGATCCGGGCCGCTACAATCTCGCTGGATCCCCTCAGGCTCCCCTCATCCGCGATCCCGTCGCCGGTGGTGTCCACATTGGGGGCCACGTCGTAGGGATAAAGCCGGACGATATTGCGCAGGGCACTGTCACACTGGAGAGACAGATATTCCTTGTAATTGTCCACCTCAAACACCGCTTTCGCCGTATCCACAACCCGCCACATGACCGCGATGCCGATCTCCACCGGATTGCCCAGGCAGTCGTTGATCTTCTGGCGGTTATTGTTCAGCGTCATGATCTTCAGGGAAATCTTCTTGCTCGCCGTCTGCGCGGAACCGCTGTCGCCCGCGCTGATCACCAGAGCGGACCTGCCATCCCCGCCATCCACGTCGCCGCTCTGCTTCAGTTTGGTCTTCGCAGCCGGATTCACGCCGGAACAGAACGGATTCACCCAATAAAAGCCTGCGTCCTTCAGCGTCCCCACATATTTGCCGAACAGCGTCAGCACCAGCGCTTCCTGGGGCCCGATCACTTTCAAACCGCAAAAGGGGATCCAGCCCAGGACCAGCCAGCCGATGCCCGGTACCAGCAAAACCGCCCCCAGGGGATTCCCGCCGTCCATGGCCATGCCGCCCGCTATGACGCACAGGACCGCCGCCAGATACAAGAGAATAAACAAAAACATCATGGCCATACCATTCTTCCGGGTGCTCAATACCTTTTCTTTCATCACTCACTCCTCCTTGTTTCAGATCCGCAGGATCCGTTGCTGTATTATTGATATTTGTATGATATCATTTTAATATCTATTTGTCAATGCTTTTTCTGCAAAAAATCCTGCTCCGCATAACGCGCAGCGGCGCCGTCACGCGGCGTTTTCCTGCTCTCCCTTTCGCTCTCCCGCGCGGCATCCGGCCTTTTGCGGAAGCGGTTGACATTTCGCCCGGCGCAAAATATAATGAAAGGCAGAACAATCAATCGGCATGGCCGAATCTGAAGGAAAAGGAGGCTGTAATTATGAAGAAACTCATGATGACGGCGGCAGTATTGACAGCAGTCTGGACGGCGGCGGTTCCGGCCTGGGCAGCGGGCTGGAAACTAAACCAGACCGGCTGGTGGTACGACAATGGGGACGGAACGTGGCCCCATTCCGGCTGGGAATACCTCGACGGCAACGAAGACGGGATCGCGGAATGTTACTATTTTGACCAGAACGGCTATTGCCTGATGAACACCGTGACGCCCGACGGATATCAGGTGAATGAAAACGGGGCGTGGGTGGAGAACGGCCAGGTACAGACGAAGCGGGCCGCCCCCGCGCAGGAGACGGGAAATCTGCCCGCAGGCGCGGTACTGGTATCGGAGAAGCTGGAAAAAGATCCTCTCTCCTATACGGTTACGGCCGACAGCGTTTATATTCAGGATCTGGTAGATTATTGCGACGGAAAGCTGGGATACGGCGAACGTTCCGAGTCGGGAAAATATTACGTGAGAAATTTTTCCGGCAGCGGAAAGGATAAGGCGATCCTGGACGCTTACGTGGCAATGCTCTGCGACGGCTCGCACAACCTGAAGCTGACCGTGGAACACGATCAAAAATACAGCACCGAATTTTTCAGCTGGGGAATTGATTATACCGGGACAGGGAACGTCCGCTCCACAACGGAGGTAACGTTCCGGGACGATCAATGTACGATTAATATTTACGGAACCATTGAAGGAAACCGGATGAAAGCCGCGGTCTGGATCCCCAAGGAGATGGAGATCGTGGATCTGGGCAGCCGGTATGAGAGCGATGCAGTCAACGTAAGCCTGGCAGGCGGTTCGGCGATGGCGGGGCTTTACCGGCTGGCAGATGGCTCCTTCATGACGTCGGACGGACGCCTGAGCACGAAGCCCGGACAGGCCCTGGTCCTGCGGGACGGCCAGGCCTGCACGACGGAAGCCACGATTCTGCGGAACACGCGGCTGGGGCGCGACGAGCTCTGGGTCAGGGATTTCTACCGGGACGAGACGCTGTTTTTCTGCTCTCCGGCAAATCGCCTGATGACAGGAGACGTTTATACGCTGAAAGATCTGAACCGCGAAGAAAGCTGGCTGAACAACGGCACCTCCCAGTTCAGCACGGCGGATAAATTTGCGAGCTACATATGGACGCTCTTCTTCGGCGCGGGACATGACGGAGATTTCATCACGCCCCTGGTGAGCACCATGACGGAATTTCAGGATCTGACGGTGCGTGTGATGTACTGGGAACCGGATGTGGAGGCGGTTTATTACATTTACGCGCAATTCGATTCTGCGCCCTATGAAATCGAAGCCCTCTGCGCCGTCAACCTGAGCAATCTTTCGTCCGACGCCGCCGGCGCCGCATCGGAAGCCGACGGGCATTATGTCATGTACGTGGGAGAAGAGCTGGAACTGGACTGTCCGGTCGAATTCGGCACGAATTACGAGCTGTTTACCTGGGAGATCGAGGAAGGCAGTTCCCTGGCGGTGCTGTCCGGCACAATATCCCGTTCCTGCACGGTTACGGCTTACAGGCCGGGCACGGTACGTCTTCGCGTGAAGTATGAATACGGGAAAGATGAGCCGGACGTGCTGACCGGTTATCTCCGGAACGCGGGCCATACGGATTACCGGGAATATGTGATTACGATCAGAGAAAAATAAATCATTTTGTAACCACATAGTCAGATGCACATAAAAAAGCAGGCCTACAAGAGGCTGTCATACAAAGTATAGAGAAAGACGGGCGGAAAGCGGTTGCTTCGGCCCGTCTATTTCTTTTCTGCCGTTTTGGAATTTTCCCGCAATCACAGGCCAGGTTTCCGCCGCAGAACCCAATCCCCCAAAGCATGCTTTCCCATGATTCACAGATCAGGCCTCAAACCGGCCGGACACAGGGGGCCAGGCTTCTGTCCATTTCCCGTCACACTGACGCCCTGACGCCGTAATATGGCAGGTCCTGTTCTCTCTGAATTAAAGGATACGTTCCTGCTCTGCGCCGCTGTTCTTTCCCCTCCCCAGCTGCCAGAAAGCCACGGCGCTGGCAGCTGCCACATTCAGGGAATCCACGCCGTGGGACATGGGGATCTTCACTGTGTAATCGCAGGCCGCGATCGTGGAGGCGCGCAGGCCGTGCCCCTCGTTTCCCAGGATGACCGCCAGCTTTTCCTCCGCCGCCAGCCCGGGATCTTCGAGACTGACGGAATCCTCGGAAAGCGCCATGGCCGCCGAGGCGAATCCCATCCGCTTTAAGAAACTTACATATTCTTCCGCTTCCAGATACGTCCACGGGATCTGGAACACGGTCCCCATGCTGACGCGGATGGAACGGCGGTAGAGCGGGTCGCAGCAGCCGGGCGTCAGAAGCACCGCGTCAAAGTTCAGCGCCGCCGCCGAACGGAACACCGCGCCGATATTGGTCGGATTCGTGATTTCCTCCAGCACGGCGACGCGGGACGCCCCCCTGCAGACCTCCTCCGGCGTCGGACGCGGCCGCCCCCGCATGGCGCAGAGAATCCCCTGGGTCAGGCGGTAACCGGCGATCTCCGTAAGCGCCGCGGCGTCCGCCGTATAGACCGGGATTCCGCCGCAGCGTTCCGGCAGACCCGCCGCCCCATCCGCCAGCAATTTCCGTTCCGCCAACATCGCAAAGGGCTCGTACCCCGCATCCAGAGCGCGGGCGATCACTTTCGCGCTTTCCGCCATAAAAAGCCCCGGCTCCGGCTCAAAATACCTGTAAAGCCGCACCTCCGACCGATCGGAGAAAATCTCTAACTCCGGCCGGGACAGATCGTATATTTCCCGAATGTCTGCCACTGTCTCCTCCTGCCAGCATTCCGGACCCGCAAAACACTGGTCCCGCCTCACTGCATGTTTATTTCAAAACAGACCGGCGGCTTACCACCCGCGGCCGTCTGTCTTCCCGCGCACCGGCGCATTTCCGCGCTCATCCCCCTATACGAGGTGGTCCCTCACCCGTTCCACGCCTCGCCGCCGTTGATCTCGCAGCTCAGGCTGTGGGGCATGCTCCGGGGACTGCGCACCGCGTATACGCCAAACTGCTTCAGCAGGTCGCGGGTAAAACGTTTCTCGTCGTAGCGCTCCAGAAGCTCGATCTTCATCGCCTTGCGGATCGTCAGCTTTTCGTCCTCATAATGGTACGGGATATCCACCTCCACCGCCCTGCATTTATAAAGAATCGCGCAGACCGGGGCGGCCATATACATATAAATCAGATCGCCCACCTTCACATTGCTGGTCTGCTTCCATTCCATCACCGGATTCTGCCGGAATCCCTCTTCCACGTCGTAATAGGCGGGATTGGCCGGTATGATCCACTCCATCGGCCCCCGCAGCTTCGTTTTCTTCCGTTTCGACGCCGTCAGTTCATAGCTGAGATCCAGCAGATCCAGCACCCGGTCTTTCTCCACGGTCCCGTCCAGCAGGATACTGATCCATTCCCGGTGATTCATATGATAGGCCGGAAAGATGCCCGGCGTCCGCCGCAGCGTCTCACCCAGCGCAGGATCGCATTTCACATTCAGGATATCTGCCGGCTCCCGCTCCGCCAGCCCCAGATTTCTCCGGCTCACGTACATCAGGAGCCCATACCATTTCCGGTTGTCCTCATGGCGCAGCACCGCATTGTCCGGTTCGCCTTTCCATGGGTGATCCGGCTCCGTCTGGTATTTTTTCATGACGTACTCTAAAATGTCCTCGCGCAGCATACGCGTCCCTCCTCCGGCCGTTCTTTTTGATAAGCCGCTGCCCGCCGCCGTACCGGACACGGCTCCGCCTCATTCCTCACGGTGAACGGACCTTTCCCTGTCAAAACCCTGCGGATAGCGTTTCTTCAGCTTATCAATATTTCCGCTCAGGACCTCTTCCAGCTCCACGTCCAGTGCAAAGGCCGTCTCCGCCAGGTACCAGGCGATATCCCCCAGCTCCCCGATCAGCCCCTCCCGGTCCAGCTCATGCCCCTGGGCCAGATGCTTTTTCACGATATCAATGGCCTCTCCCGCCTCGCCGCAGAGTCCCATGACGCCGTTGATCAGAACGTCTTTCCGGCTCAGCTTCGGATTGAGCGTGGTCATTGCCAGCTTCTGATACTCGTTCGCTGTCATTTTCCATTTCCCTCTTCCCTAGAATAATTCATCCAGCAGGATGTAATACCGGATCTTCCGCCAGTCCGGCTCTATCCCCAGTTCCTCAAACAGCAGTTCCGGTTCCATCTCAATTCCGGAATAATCCCCGCCGTATTTTCCGTCATAATTATGCCGCAGGCTGCGCCAGCACAGAGCAATATCCTGGTACCGGTCCGCGACCCCCGCCCTGCCCAGATCGAGGAAGCCGCTGAGCCTGCCGTCCCGGGCAAAAATATTGGGCAGGCAATAATCGCCATGGCTGAACGCCAGATCCTCTTCCGGCCGGTTCTCTTGCAGCCATTCCAGCAGCTGGAGCGGGCTGCGAAAACCATTCGCCCCAAACGTCTCCGGCTCCGTCTGCTTCACATCCACCCGTCCCTGCTCCACCTGTTTTTCCGCCGCTTTCAGCCTTTCTTCCAAACCATAACGGCAGGGACAGCCTGACACGTCCAGCGACCACAACCGTTTCAGGCCCTCCGCCAGCACGGAGATCAGTTCCCGCGGCCGTTCCATATACCGGCGGTCGCAGCTCATAACGCCGCTTAAACGGGTCATCAGCAGGTAATCCTTCCCCCCGCAGACCTCCCGGCACAGCACCTCCGGCACGGGCAGACGCCCTTTCAGCCACATCAGGATCCGGTATTCCCGTTCCGATTCTTCGCCGGCTTCGCTGATCTTCAGCACACGGTCCTGAAACAAAAACACCGAAGCCCCGGACAGGCCCACATCGTCCGTCCGATATTCCGCCCCGTTCAAACGCTCCCTGATCTTCTGCGGGATCTCCATTCTGCCGCCTCTCTTTCCTGAGCGCAAACTACCCTGCCGCCCTCCGCATCCGCTCACGCAGTCCCGAAAAAACGCATATCTTCCTTTCCAGCCGCGGTCTTTCCCGACTGCGATCTTTCCCGACTGCGGCCTTTCTCAGCCGCTGTCTTCCCCGGCCGCTGTCTTTCTTAGCCGCTGTCTTTCCCGGCCGCTGTCTTTCCCAGCCGCTGTTTTTCACAGCTGCCGTCTTTCTCAGCCGCAAAAGCAGAAATGCCGCGGCCGCCCTTGATTTCCCGCCCGAACACGGAAACTATCCGGATATCGCCGGCATCTTTCTCCATCCGGACGCAGCCTTATCTCCCGTCCCGATGCGGGAACATGTCCATCGCCACCGGCGTATAAAACCGCCTCGCCACCTCTTCCGGATCCCGGGTCCCGGCCAATATCCACATCAGCTTCGCCAGCACCGCCTCCGTGGTCATGTCGTAAGCCTCCAGGACCCCCAGATCGTTCTTCAGACGGTGCCCCACATGGTAAACGGCCAGATCGCTGCCCTCGTTCTCCACCTGGGTCGTCAGGACCACGATCTTCCCCAGGGTCTTCCACGACGCGAGACATTCATAAAAACCGCCTGTCTCCGGCACGCCCCCCACGCCGAAGCTCTCGATCACCAGAGCGTCGTTTCGCGCGAACAGAAAATCCAGAAGTTCCCGCCCCATGCCCGGCGTCAGCTTCACCAGCGCGACTTTCGTATCCAGTTCCTCACAAAATGCCGGGGCCGCCCCGCATTCCTGCCGGATGAACCGCAGCGCCAGACCGTCCCGCACGACGCCCAGCTCCGGATAATTGATGCTGGAAAACGCGCTGTAGCTCTTGGAATGGGTCTTTTTCGCCCGCGTCCCCAGGATGATTTTATGATCGAATACAATGGAAACGCCCGGAAAATCCCCGGACGCGCAGCAAAAAGCGTCGCTCAGATTTTCCTTGGAATCTGTCGAATCAAATCCAATGGGTTTCTGGGCCCCGGTCAGCACGATCGGCTTGGGGCTGTCCTGAATCATATAGCTGAGGGCCGCGGCGGTATAGGCCAGCGTATCCGTACCGTGGGTGATCACAAAACCGTCATAACGGTCATAGTTTTCCCGGATACAGCGGACGATCCCCTGCCAGTGAGCCGGCGTCATGTTGGTGCTGTCCAGGGCAAACAGCTGCACGCAGTCCGCCCGGCAAAACGCCCCGATTCCCGGCGCACGCTTTAATAATTGCTCCGTCGTCAGCCCCGGCGCCAGACCGTCGTCGGTCAGCTCTGAGGCGATGGTGCCGCCGGTACCGATCATCAGCACCCGTTTTCTTTTCTCCGCAATCTCCTGCCCATCCATGTTCCGTTCCTCCTGCTTCCTGATACAATGGTCTCAATTCCCGTACAAACGTCTGCGCCCGCTCCGCCGTTCCATGCCCGCGGCGGCCTTCCCGCACAGACGAGCCGCCGCGGCCGCCCGTCTCTCTTTCGGATAGTTTACCACAAAAGAAGCCGCCCTTTCAATCAGAACCTTCCTTTCCGCAAAAATATTTTCCGGCATCGCCGCCTCATTCTTTTCCTCATGACGCTCCGCCCCATCACATTCTCTGTTTAAAAATTGTTTAAAAAGGGTCTAAAATTTTTTTCAAAAAAGTGTTGACAATTTGGACAATACCATTTATACTAACATAGCAGTCGGGAAAAGACTGTATGGGGTCATAGCTCAGCTGGGAGAGCACCTGCCTTACAAGCAGGGGGTCACAGGTTCGAGCCCTGTTGGCCCCATCTTCTCCAGATGGCGGAATAGCTCAGTTGGCTAGAGCACACGGTTCATACCCGTGGTGTCGAGAGTTCAAATCTCCCTTCCGCTACTTTATGAATACCAGCTAATCAAATGGCTGGTATTTTTTTCGTATTACCGGATAAAGGCTGCTGCAATCTTATATTTATACTTTTGGGCTGGTATGTGATGCATTCAATAAGTCGTTGCGATAAAAAGTCCATAGAGATATATACAGACAATAATAGAGCTGCGGCTATATGGAAGGAATTTCAGAAAGCGGGAGGATTTCTGTAAAAAAGCTATTGAAAATTTTCTGATAGGGGCATATAATAAAAGTAGGAACAACCACCTCTACAAGAGGTTGGCCTGTTAAGGAATAGAAAATCCACCCTTGAACTGGTCAAAGTATACAAGGGTGGTTTTTCTATGTGAAAAACGTTACCGGCTTATCATAATGATAAAGGTCAGCAATGCGAGAATGAACATCCCGAAGGCCATCAGGTCTTTAAAATCGAATTTCATCCGCACCACCTCCCATCTATGTAGGATGGAAGGCCAACACCTTGCAGTGACATGATTGTTCCCACCCTTATCTTACCACAGGTTAGGGAATCTTTCAATGTGTAAAACCTTGTTTTCGGAAGTTCTGCTTCCGCTGGAAGGGCGTTTAAGGTATCGTTTCATACAAGTGCTTTTGGCTTTGGTGCAGTTGCTATGGGGAGAGATACATTTGCTTTCAGAAGAAAATTTTGCGCTTCCAAAAGTCCTTCGACGCCATGGGAAAATGTCGGTTTGCTAGGAAAAATAAGCGCTTCCGGGGAATGGCCGATTGCCGAGGCAAGTCCTTCATACCCGTGGTGTCGAGAGTTCAAATCTCCCTTCCGCTACTTTATGAATACCAGCTAATCAAACGGCTGGTATTTTTTTGCGCACTACCGGATAAATTTCAATTCCTGTATATGCTGTGAAATAAGCGTTCCTGCGTTATATAGTGTTCAAAAGGGAGCATATATGCTTGGGCAGGCTGAGAGGGGACTTCTTATATAAGATGCTTAGGTGACTGCTAAGAGACTGTTGCAATCTTATGTTCATACTTATGGACTGGTAGGTGATACCTATAATAAGCCGTTGCGATGAAAAGTCCATAAAAATATATACATGCTGTAATAGAAGAAAAAGCCAACTTCTCTATTGAAATACCTTGCGTCCCGTGATAAAATGGACATGGACAACTAAAAAGGCATAGCACCTGTGGGAGTGGTGGAACACCCCCGCAGGTGTGAAAAGTGCTTTGGCGAGCGCTTCTCACAATGGCTAGGACCACTACTATGCACTCCTATTATAAATCATGCTTGAACTTTAGGCAAGATGGAAATAAGGGGTGCGGTGGGTTATTTTGTTATACGCAAGTATGGCAGGGTGTGAAGCGTAGAGCGGAGCGCCCTGCCTTTTTAGATTCCAATAATAAAAAGGAGAATATACAACATGAAAAAGAAAAGTTTTATCACAGCAGGTATCTCAATGGGAATGAGTCTGATCATGTCCATAACGTCTTTCGCAGCGGGATGGGAACAGGATAGCATTGGATGGTGGTGGCGAAATGATGATGGCTCCTACCCGGTCAGCACCTGGGAATGGCTGGACGGAAACAGTGACGGCATTGCAGAATGCTATTACTTTAGTCCGGTAGGTTATTGTTTATTAAACGCTACAACTCCGGACGGCTATCAGGTGAATGAAAACGGAGCCTGGATCGTCAACGGTTCGGTTCAGACCAAAATTGCAGACGTGATACCAGAGACCATACCAGGAAGTTCTGAAACACCAGAGGAAGAGCCGCCTAAAGAAGAACCGGAAACAGAAACCGTAACGGTTAACCTGTATGACGGTTATATCACAGAAGGTCATTTGTATGACTCCTATAAGAATGTGACTGTGGGTCAATATGATATTTTCTGGTCAAATGTGCACAGAATAAGGAGCACTGGGTTTGTAAAGTACAGTTTACCGGCCTCTGAAGGAACCCTTACCATGACGGTTGGATGCCCCTATTACGGAGGCATCTTAAAGATATATGATGAAAACGATAATCTTCTTCGCACGATTATCCTCGGCGGCGCCGGCTCGCCTCGACAAGCCGATGTTATTTTTGGGGCCAGCATTGACATAAAAAATTCAAACAGCATAACCATACGAGGGAGTTTTGATGATTGCTATATTCGCGATTATCCAACATTCACTTATGAAAAACCCGTACAGTAGCTGAAATGACCTTTAAGCAGGGTGTGAAGCGTAGAGCGGAGCACCCTGCCTTTTTGGTTTGTTCCACAAAATGAACCTGACTATGGAGGATACTTAAATGAAGAAGTTATTGCCAGTAGCCTGCATGAACGCAGCATTTAATTTATCCGCTGCTGTCCCCTCCTTTGCGGCTTAAACTGACCGTTGGCATGAAGATAACAATGATACTTTTGCCCGACTGAACATGACGGTTGGTATGGTCGAATGGCATACACAGACGGTGCTTATACAGTCAATGGTCAGACGGTTTATCTTACCTTCAATCAGCAGCACGATGGTACTTTCGGCGCCATTACATCTGGCCTTGATAGCGTCAGAAGCACCGGCGTTCAAACCCAGGACGTGGCCGGTATCCCAGAGGACAGCGTCAGTGCTACCGATCCAGCCGGTAATTCTCAAGGTAGTATTACAGCACCCTCAACTGGTTCGAATCCAGGTTCCGCACAATCCAATACTGATCAGCCATCTTCATATCCTGGTTGGTCCGGAACCCGTCAAGATGCTCTAGATTATCCGGCCAGTGTCAACTGTGAATTTAATCCTAAGCCATACAGTTGTCCGGAAGAACAAGCTGCTGAATTTCAGCGTGGAATACAAGTTCAGTATGATCGTTGGGGTGATGGTGGTTATGTAAGTAAAGGTGGATTCCGGAACTAATCTCATACTCCAAGAAGAAGCTGCTATGATCTAATAAGTATAGAATGTAATCTTATAAAACAGGTTGCTCTCAGATTAAGTGGAGGTGATTGCCGCAAGGCTTTCACTCGCCTTTTTTCAGAAAGCGGGAGGATTTCTGTAAAAAAGCTATTGAAAATTTTCTGATAGGGGCAGATAATAGAGATAGGAACAACCACCTCTACAAGAGGCTGGCCGAAAGTTTAGGTAGAAAATCCACCCTTGACTCGTCCAAAGCATACAAGGGTGGTTTTTTTAACGAAAAACGTTACTGGTTTATCAAAACAATAAAGGTCAGCCTGATCTGCCGCAAATCACTTTATTCGCTCTGCAATAGCGTCAAGCCGGGCGGCGATCACATCGAATTCACAGTTTAAGTCCAGCGTCTTCACGCTGATTTGGTTCCCGCTCATCTGATAGTCATTATCCGGCTGGATGACGTCATCTGTTCCGGCATACAAAAGCATCCCGGAGACTGTCTCATCAGGCGCAGCATCCCAGTTTTTGACGTAAGCGAAGATCTGATAGAGATTCCCGGAATGAATCGTCTCTGCCATATAAGGTGCTTTCCTCTGCAAATTGTGGGAGTAAAACTTTGCGTCGATGATAAGCGTTTTCTTTGTCCTGCTGTTTGAAAGCACAAGATCCGACTGCATGGCAGGAAGAAGATTTCTATGCCCATCCGAGACTTGCCACGCAATCTGAGGAGAATACGTTTTAATGTCAGGGTGTTCTCTTCGGAAATATCCCAGAATGAACTTTTCGTACAGCTTAGCCATCGACTGATCATCGGCGTAGTCCATAATTCTTACAGTTCCGTCCGCGGATGTCTGCAGCAACCCTTTTATAACAAGCTGGCAGACAGCAATAAGCATACGATAGGTCTGATTGTTTCGGTCATATCGGATTTTCCAGTTGATTGTATGGATATCCAGGAAACTGACTTCATCAAAGAAAATCAGCAGCTTGCGGAGTTCTTTCTTCCCTGGTTTTGAGATGTCCGCCCTAAGCAGCAGCTCCATAGTCGTTTTAATGATGCGGTTCGTATAAGCATCAACGGAAAACTCATCATATGCGCACACAAGCTGCTTTTTTCGGATCGTTTGCGTCTTTATGGATTCACCAAGCTCTATCTTCCCGCGGGGACAGCAAAGCGGTTCTTCGCTCGTTATGTACTGTCTGCACAAACCCCGTTTAATCTGGCCGGAAACGCCGCGGCACAGAATTGCGGCCAAAAGCTCTGCTGTATTGCCAAAGTTTTCTGTTGCGACATCCTTATAACCTTGCTCATGCAGCACCTGGAAAGCATAGGCAAGCATATAGTAAATGTTCTGTACGCGGATCATTTAACCGCCTCCAGAAGCTTACCGCTCCATTCCTTCACTTTGACAGCTTCGTCAAACCAATACTCTTTCAGCAGCGGAATCAGCTCATAGCTGACTACGGACTTCATCCATTCATCGTTGATCGTAGACTTAGTGCAGAAATAGCTATGGCCGATACAGAAACCATCGCCCAGAGAATCGTCGTTCGCAATCGCCTCGTTCAGCTGCTCCACCGCAGCAACCAGGCGGTCAAACTTCGGATTATTAACTTTTGCCTGATATGCCTTGAAGCCGGACGATCCGAAAGCCGGAATGATCTCAAAAAATGCAAAACGGCGGCGCAATGCATAGTCCAGCATGGCGAGACTGCGGTCTGCCGTATTCATCATACCGATGATGTAAACATTGCTCGGAATAGAAAATTGCTCGTCCGCATAGAGAAGCTGCAATTCAACTCCTCGCTTATCGTTCTCGATCAGCATGAACAGCTCCCCGAAAATCTTACTCAGATTACCTCTGTTGATCTCGTCAATGATAAAGAAATACGGACGGTCATCCTCAGCCGCCTTGCGGCAGAACTCATAAAACACGCCTTTTCTTAACTCAAACCCCGTCTCAGTGGGACGGAAGCCCATGACAAAGTCCTCATAACTGTAACTCTGATGGAACTGTACCATTTTGACGCGGTTGTTGTCTTTTTCTCCCATGACAGAAAATGCCAGCCGTTTTGCAGCAAACGTTTTGCCGACGCCCGGCGCGCCTTGAAGGATTACGTTTTTCTTTGTCAGCAAAAGAGTCTTGAGAGTATTATAATGTTCTTCGTCCATGTAAACATCCTGGAGGAAATCCGCCGCTGTGTAAGGTTTGCAGGAAACCTCCTCTTCTTCGACATCCATGACATCTTCCACCGGCTTATCTCCGTCAATCAGGCTCTGCAACTTTTTTACGAGGTCGGTATATTGCGTAATATCCGTCAAGGTCTTCATCACGCTTTGCTCAGTTCGTTCCCATTCGCCTTTATCCGTCCAGCGAACTTTCCGGATATTGCAGAAAGGTCCGCGGGCAGGCTCATACACATACTCACCCTCAACCACGCCGCGGCCGAGAATTTGCCTCATCCCTTTTTTGACAAAAACAACATCGCCGGGTTTCAGCTCGTTTGCAAACTGCCATATGGCAAGAACCTGATTTTTGTAGGAATTGCTTCCGCCAAATATTTCCTGCATCCTGCTTCGGATCTCCGCTTTTGAGCTATATGACATAAGATCGCCCATTTCACTCCAGCCAATCGCCATGATGCCGTCCGCATAATCAGTTTCCCAGTTTACCGATCCCTCACCGGCGGCATAGAGCCAATACCTGACCGCAGCTGCATCCTCAATCAATGCGGCGTCGGTTGTTTCTTTCGGAATGATGCCATCAAAAATTTTCTCGCCAAAGGAAATGCTTAGGCCGGCTTCGTCCGCTATTTTCCTGCAGCCTCTGCGGATGCTGGCGGATTTGTTTCCGGTCTGCTCATAATAGTATTTGATATTGTCCTGCGTTGCCCGGAGCGCGTTGATCATCCGTTCCTTACCGTAATCTCTGCCAATATTGGATATGAAAAAGATCGTCGTTTCCGTATTCGCCCGCCGGGTGTATTTTGATCCGTTCATCATGGAAGCAAACATCATGACCGTTAATTTATGAGAAGTCTCGCCAAAACACGGAACTTTTTGGCTCATGACCCTGACAGCGTCGCCAACGGACAGTATACCGTCAAAGACCTGTTTCGCATAATTGTAGACCGTTGCCTCACAGTCGTACTCGTAGCCAATGTATGTCCTCACGCCGCCTTTCGCGTCAATAAAATCTTTGAGCATTTTCAGCTCGTTATAATATCCTTCGGTGCGCTCCCCAGCACGGTCAGACATAATATCATGGGTGAGATAATCAAGAATCTCCTGTTTCGCCGCTGCCATCGATGCCTCGCTTTCAAAACATTTCCAGAAGGACAAAACAACGGCATTCTGATACAGATAGAACGCGTCGGAGACATGGGCGCTGACCGTGCTGTCTGCCCAGCCAGGATGCGTCCCGCGTAAATATTCTTTATATTCCTTTCTGACCCGACTAACGGTATTGCTTAAATCCATTTCCTGTACCCCGTTCCCTTTTGTCAATCATATTTTCTGAACCTCTCCGGCTCCCGGCCTCCGTACAAACCGTCGTCTTCCTTATACGTTCACCTCAGACCGTTTCACGCCGCTATCCTCATGACTTTCAGCAGCAAAAGCCAGCTGAGCCCATAATAGGACACCACGGCGACCAGGTCGTTCATCGTCGTGATCAGCGGGCCGGACGCAACCGCGGGATCCACGTTGATCTTTTTGAAAAACAGCGGGACCAGGGTGCCGACCGCGCTGGAGATCACCATCGCCGTCAGAAGCGCAACGCCGATGCAGCCGGAGACTGCGAACGCGGTCGCGCCGCTCTGTCCTTTTATAAGCAGGATATAAAGCCCCAGCGCCGCGAAGGAAGCCAGGCCCAGCAGAAGGCCGTTGGAAAAACCGACTTTCATCTCCTTAAACACCAGCTCCGCTTTCTGCCGTCCCGTCAGAGACGCGTCCATCAGCACGCGGATCGTCACCGCCAGGGACTGGGTGCCCACATTGCCGGCCATGTCCAGGATCAGGGACTGGAAACACATAATCAGCGGCAGCTGGGACACCACCTGCTCAAACAGGCCCACCACCGAGGACACCGCCGTCCCGAGAGCCAGCAGTACAAACAGCCAGGGCAGGCGCTTTTTCATGCTCTCCCGCAGCGGTTCCCGCAGGTCTTCCTCCGCGGTCAGACCGGCCAGCTTCGCATAATCCTCTCCCATTTCCTCATCCACCACCTGGATGACGTTCTGGGAAGTGATAACGCCCTGCAGCCGGTTCTGATTGTCCAGAACCGGGATCAGATTTTCAGAATAACCCTTCAGCCGTTCAATGCAGCCGCTGGTCTCCTCATGACCGTACACATAAGGGTAGGAAACCATGATCAGGTCCCGAAAACTGTCCTCCTGCCGGGCAATGATCAGTTCTTTCAGGTCCACGGCGCCGTAATATTCCCCCGCTTCATCCACCACGAAAAGCGTGGAAATATTGTCGTTCTCCTGGGCCTGCCCGATCAGCGCGGACATAGCCTGCTTTACGGTCAGATTTTCCCGCAGAACGATATAATTTGTCGTCATATGGCTTCCGATCTCATCTTCATCAAACGAAGACATCAGTCGCAGATCCAACCTGGCGCCCTCGTCCATACAGTCAATGATCAGCGCCCGCTTTTCTTTGCCGATCTCCCGCAGGATCTCCAGGGCCGCGTCGGATTCCAGCTGCTCCGCCACGTCCGCCGCTTTCCTCAAATCCATCTCCGTCAGGTATTTCCCGGCCTCTTCCCGCCCGGCATATTCCAGGATCTCCGCCAGGAAACCGGCTTCCAGGATCCGGTACAGTTTTTTCCGCTCCGCCTCCGTCAGCGTCTCCAGCACCTGCGCCAGATCCCTGGCGTGGTAGTCCTCCAGCTTCACGCTCAGGACGCCGGGCGACGCGCCGCTGCGGATCAACTCCGTGATCTCTGTCCCGTAATCCGGTGAAAGAACGGTTTCTTCTCTTTTCATCAGATCTTTATCCACGGTCTCAAAACCTCCCTCCCAGTCAAAGCTCCGGCAGGCCCCCGGCGCACACGGGCGGTCTGCATCGTTCATTTCTGTTTCACCGGCAGCGCATCCCCGCCGCAGCCGATGCCCAAAAATAGCACAAACCGGCGTCTTCGCCCGGCATCGGGCCAATGCTCACACGCTTTCTTCCGTGTGACGCATCCCAGGAGTCCCGGACGGTCCGCGCCTGCTCTCTATTTTTTCTCACGCCAGTTTCATGACCTGCATAAGCAGAAGCCAGCTGAGCCCGTAATACGTCACGACGGCGACCAGGTCGTTGACCGTTGTGATCAGCGGACCGGATGCCACAGCCGGATCTACTTTGATCTTCTTAAAGAACAGCGGGATCAATGTGCCCACCGCGCTGGACATCACCATCGCCACCAGAAGCGAGATCCCGATGCAGCCGGAAATTGCAAAGGCCGTCGCCGCGTAACGGCCTTTCACGGCCATGATATACAAGCCCAGCAGCACGAAGGACGCCAGGCCCAGCAGCACGCCGTCGGAAAAGCCCACCTTCATCTCCTTAATGACCAGGCCCAGTTTCTGCCGTCCCGTCACCGAATCGTCGGTCAGCACGCGGATCGTGACCGCCAGGGACTGGGTGCCAACGTTGCCGGCCATGCCCAGGATCAGGGACTGGAACGCCATGATCAGCGTCAGCCGGGACACCACCTGCTCAAAAAGCCCCACAACCGACGAAACAAGCATACCCAGGCCCAGCAGGATGAACAGCCACGGGAGCCGCTTTTTCATGCTTTCCAGCAGCGGTTCCTGCAGATCCTCCTCCGCGGTCAGACCGGCCAGCTTCGCGTAATCCTCTCCCATCTCGTCGTCTACGACCTGAATCAGACTCTGGGATGTGATCACGCCCAGCAAATGGTTGTTATTATCCAGGACCGGAATCAGGTCCTCGGAATAATCCTTCAGTTCCTCGATACAGGCGTCGATGTCCTCATGCCCATAGACATACGGATACGACGTCATGATCAGATCCGAAAGAGCCGTTCCCTGTCTGGCGACGATCAGTTCTTTCAGATCCACCGCGCCATAATAGTTTCCCGCCTCGTCCACAACGAAAAGGGTGGAAATATTATCATTCTCCGGCGCCTGCTCGATCAGCTCGCTCATCGCCTGCTTTACCGTCAGATTCTCACGGATGACGATATGATTGGTGGTCATGCGGCTGCCGATCTCATCCTCATCAAAAGACGACAGAAGCACCAGGTCCCGCTTTGCCTCCTCGTCCATGCAGTCAATGATCAGGGCGCGCTTTTCTTTCTCGATCTCATGCAGCGTCGCCAGGGCGGAATCGCTTTCCATATGCTCCACGACCGTCGCCGCTTTCTTCACATCCATTTCCGTCAGGTAACGGCCGGCCTCTCCCTCCTGGGCATATTCCAGGATCTCCGCCAGCATTTCCACATCCAGAATACGGTACAGCTTCTTCCGTTCCGCCCCCGTCAGCTGATCCAGGATCTCAGCGATATCATTCTCATGATAATCCTCCAGCTTTTCGCTCATGGCCTTGGGGGAGGCGTTGCTGCGGATAATCCCTATGATCTCCGACGCATAGTCGGGCCTGGCGGACACAGTCTCGTCCGCATGTTCAAGCTCCATTTCCATGTCAGAAAGCCTCCTTTATGAAATTGTAAAAATACGGAAAACAGGCCAGAAAAAGCCGGAAAGAATTCGAAACAGACCGTCTGTCAACGATCTCAGCCAGGTACGCCAAGCAGAGCGCACCGGTCCGCGAAAACTTTCCTGTCAGCCGCTTTCATCTGACCAAAAACAGTCGATCGTTCGTGACTGTCACCGTCCACTCTGCTCACCTGCCTTTATCAATGGAATCCTTTATAAATGAAACATACTGTTTTTTCACGTCTGATTATAGCATGAAGACATAAAATATGGCAAGAAAAATGATTCATTTTTCCGCAAAATTTTGATGGGAAGAACCGCGGCTTTCTCCGCCCGGCTCTTCCCATCCATACGCATCTCACCCTTCCAGCATCCCGATCCCTTTGCGGATCCGGCTCAGGGATTCTTCTTTTCCCAGCACCTCCATGATCTCCGTCGCACCGGCCGGAGTCATCTGCTTGCCGGATAAAGCCGTCCGGATCGGCCACATGACAAAGCCCGTTTTATACCCCTGCTCCGACACATAAGCTGAAAGCGCGGTATAGAGGGCGTCGTTGGAATAATCCTCCTGGTTCTCCAGGATCGGCAGCACTTCCTTCAGGACCTTCAGGGAGCTTTCTTTCGTGCTCTTCATCTTTTTGTGGAAATACATCTCCGTATCATACTCCGGCAGCTCCTGGAAGAAATCAATGTGCCCCGCGATCTCCGTCAGCACCTCGATCCGCGTTTTCACCATGGCGGCAATCTTTTTCAGATCCAGATCTTTCGTGATGACCGCCCTCATATACGGTTCGGCCAGCTTATAAAACCGGTCAAAGTCCATCGCTTTCAGATACTCGCCGTTCATCCAGCGGAGCTTGGTCATATCGAACACCGCCGGGGACTTGCTTATGCGCCGGTAATCGAAGGCCTGCACCAGTTCCTTCAGCGAATAAATCTCCCGGTCTTCCTCCGGGCACCACCCCAGGAGGGCGACGAAATTCACGACCGCCTCGCTGATAAACCCCTGCTCGATCAGGTCCTCATAGGAGGAATGGCCGCTGCGCTTCGAAAGCTTTTTGTGCTCCTCATTGGTGATCGTGGGACAATGGATATAGACCGGCACCTCCCAGCCAAAAGCCTCATAGAGGCGGTTGTATTTGGGAGAGGAGGACAGGTATTCATTGCCGCGCACCACATGGGTAATGCCCATCAGATGGTCGTCCACCACGTTCGCGAAATTGTAGGTGGGATAACCGTCTGATTTGATCAGCACCATATCGTCCAGCTCCGCGTTGTCCACGGAAATATCCCCGTAGATCTCATCATGGAACGTGGTCGTCCCCTCGGTCGGATTGTTCTGGCGGATCACATACGGCTTGCCCGCGGCCAGATTCGCCTCCACTTCTTCCTTCGACAGATGGAGACAATGCTTGTCGTAGGTCATGATCTCCTCGCCGTTTACCACCCGCTTCAGGGAATTCAGGCGCTCCTGATCGCAGAAGCAGTAATAGGCCTCGCCTTTCTCCACCAGCTTCTTCGCGTAGGCCAGGTAGATCCCCCGGGCCTGCCGCTCGCTCTGCACGTAAGGGCCCACGTCGCCGTCCTTGTCCGGCCCCTCGTCGTGGACCAGTCCCGTCCCCGCCAGGGTCCGGTAGATGATTTCCGTCGCTCCCTCCACGTACCGTTCCTGGTCCGTGTCCTCGATCCGCAGGAGGAAATCGCCGTTCTCGTGCTTCGCGATCAAATAAGCGTAAAGCGCCGTCCGGAGGTTGCCTACGTGCATCCTGCCGGTGGGACTTGGCGCGAATCTTGTTCTGATTTTTGTCATAAATTCTCTCTCCTCTATGCTCCGCCCCGGTCCAAATCCCCGGCCGGATCCGGCGTTTTTCATTACGGTATGATTATACATCGTTTGTTTCATTTTGTCATGTGTTTTCTCTGCAAATGCCCGAACCTCGGGCAGTTCCATTTTTTTTATCTCCCGGCAGATTTTACTTCCGCACGGGAACTTACGTTTTCAATTAAGCTAAATGCCGACCCCGCAGACAAGGCTTTCTGTTTTATTTTTTTTGACCATGTACGGGCCTCCGGAATACGATAAAGTAAGAGCTCTTTCAGGAGTCCATTCATGAGTCGATACGCACCTGTTTCCGGCGTCGTCACAAGCATCGCCTTCTTTCCCTCCGATCAGGAAACCGATTCTTCCTGCGCCCTGACCCTGACGATCCAGGATTACTACGGCAGCCAAAACACCGTTATCCTGGACCCAACCGCCTATGTGCTGAACCAGGCCCCGATCCGCCAGGGGGATCCCATTATCGTTTTTTACGATACCACGGCGCCGATGCCGCTGGTTTTCCCGCCCCGCTACCGGGCGGCAGCCGTCGTCAGGCCCGCCTACGCCCAAAGCGCATATCTGGATGTCTTCGATCAAAACCTGGTGAGCAGCGACGGCCTGCTGAAACTGGAACTTTCGCCGCTTACCGACACGCGGACCCAGAACGGCCAGATCTATTTCGGCACACTGGCGGACCATCTGATGCTGGTGCTGTTCGGTTCCACGACCCGCAGTATCCCCGCCCAGACTACCGCGGAATCGATCACGGTTTTCTGTCCCGCGTAGGTGCGGTCCGGAAAACAAAATAAAAGCCTGTGTCCGCCGCCTCTTTTCAGAGACGCATATCCGGATACAGGCTTTCTTATTCTGCTGCAGATCGAACGCCAGGCCGCCGATCAGTCTTCGTCGCCGTCGTAGCTGTCGTCGCGGCTCCTGCGGTCGCCTCGGTCTCTGCGGTCCCTGCCGCCGCGGTCGCCTCGGTCTCTGCGGTCCCTGCCGCCGCGGTCGCCTCGGTCAGAGCTTTCGGGCGCGGGCACATCGCCGGTCATCTCGCTGGGCTTCATGGTCAGATTGATGCGTCCCATCTTGTCGATCTCGATGACGCGGACCGTCACCTCATCGCCGATGTTGACCACATCCTCCACCTTGCCGACGCGTTTCTCGGACAGCCTGGAAATATGAACCATGCCGTCCTTATTGGGAGCCAGCTCCACAAACGCGCCGAAATTCATGATCCGGGCAACCTTGCCGGTCATCACCTGGCCCACCTCCACGTCGTTGACGATGCTCTCAATGATGCGGATGGCTTTCTCGATCATATCCATATCGACGCCGCAGACCGATACGCTGCCGTCGTCCTCAATGTCGATCTTCACGCCGGTATCCTCGATGATCTTGTTGATCACCTTGCCCTGCTTGCCGACCACGTCGCCGATCTTCTGCGGATCGATCATGATCTGCCGGATCTTCGGCGCATACGGGCTCAGTTCAGGCCTCGGCTCGGAGATTTCCGGCTTCATGCAATTTTCCATAATGTAGAGTCTGGCCTCACGGCAGCGGGCGATGGCCCCCTCTACGATGGGCCGGGTCAGACCATGGATCTTGATATCCATCTGGATCGCCGTGATGCCGTCCGTCGTACCGGTCACCTTGAAGTCCATGTCGCCGAAGAAATCTTCCAGCCCCTGGATGTCGGTCAGAAGCACGAAATCGTCGTCGGTCTCGCCGGTCACCAGACCGCAGGAGATGCCGGCCACCATTTTCTTGATCGGAACGCCTGCCGCCATCAGGGACATGCAGGACGCGCAGGTAGAGGCCATGGAAGTGGAGCCGTTGGACTCAAAGGTCTCGGACACGGTGCGGATCGCGTAGGGGAATTCCTCCGTGGTCGGAAGCACCGGAAGCAGGGCCCTCTCCGCCAGCGCGCCATGGCCGATCTCGCGGCGTCCCGGTCCGCGGCTGGGCTTGGTCTCGCCTACGGAATAGGACGGGAAATTGTAATGGTGCATATACCGCTTGCTGACTTCGTTGTCATCCAGGCCGTCCAGCCTCTGGGCGTCAGACAGCGGCCCCAGCGTACACACGTTGCAGATCTGCGTCTGTCCGCGGGTGAACATGGCGGAACCGTGAACTCTCGGAATGATATCAACCTCCGCCGACAGCGGCCGGATCTGGTTCATCTCCCGCCCGTCGGGACGCTTGTGGTCTTTCAGGATCATCTTGCGGACCGTCTTCTTCTGATACTGGTAAACCGCCTCGCCCAGAACAGCCAGCCAGTCTTCGTGGTCGGCGAAGACCTCCTCCAGCTTCTCGGTGATCATGCGGATATTATTCTCCCGGGTCTCCTTGTCGTCGGTAAATACGGCCTCCTCCATCGCCTCGGAGGGAACGATCTCCATGATCTGATCCATCAGCTCTGCCGGGATCGCAAAGCTCTCGTAGTCGTGTTTGGCCTTGCCTACCTCCGCCACGATGGAATCAATGAAGCGGATGATAACCTGGTTGACCTCGTGGGCCCGGTAGATGGCCTCGATCATCGCCTCCTCCGGGATCTCATTGGCGCCCGCTTCGATCATGATCACTTTCTCTCTGGTGGAGGCCACGGTCAGATTCAGGTCGCCCTCCTTCCACTGGCTCTGGGAAGGATTGATGATAAACTGCCCGTCGATCATGCCCACCTGGGTCATGGCGCAGGGGCCGTCAAACGGAATATCGGATACGCTGGCCGCAATAGCGGAACCCAGCATCGCTACCAGCTCAGGCCGGCAGTCCGGATCCACGCTCATGACCAGGTTGTTCAAGGTTACGTCGTTGCGGTAATCCTTGGGGAACAGAGGACGCATGGGGCGGTCGATGACGCGGGATGTCAGGATCGCGTTCTCAGACGCCTTGCCCTCACGTTTATTGAAGCCGCCGGGTATCTTGCCCACAGCGTAAAGCTTCTCCTCATATTCTACGCTCAGCGGGAAAAAGTCGACGCCCTCTCTGGGCTTGTCGGAAGCCGTAGCCGTACACAGCACGGTCGTGTCGCCGTAGTGCATGAACGCGGCGCCGTTGGCCTGCTTCGCCACTCTGCCGATGTCTACGGTCAGAGTCCTGCCGGCCAGTTCCATGGAAAAACTCTTATACATGGTAATTCTCCTTTTCTTTTATTTTTACTGCTGCATTTTCCCGCAGAAGACGCCGAAACTACTGAAAAACCCACCGCCGGAAAACCGCCCGCCTGCGCTCCGTCAAAACCGGCCTGTCCCCTCTCCGGCAATACGCTTTTCAGCGGTCTCGGAACAAATCTTCTGCGTGAAATATAGGGTGGAGAGAAGTCCCCACCCTAAAATCTCCATTATTTTCTGATGCCTAACTTCTCGATCAGTACACGATAGCCTTCCAGGTCCGTCTTCTTCAGATAGTTCAGCAGGCCGCGCCTCTGACCTACCATCTTCAGCAGACCGCGTCTGGAATGATGATCCTTCGGGTTCACTCTCAGATGCTCTGTCAGTTCCGCGATCCGCTCAGACAGGATCGCGATCTGGACTTCCGGTGAACCGGTGTCGCCGGGCTTTCTGCCATACTCCGCTACCAGAGCGGCTTTCTTTTCCTTCGAAATCATAATGATCCTCCTTATGTTCTACTGACCAAGGACTAAGCAGCCGGCTGGAGAATCCGGTCACCGAGCCCTGGCGTCAATTCATACCGATATATTCTAACACGGAGATTTGTGCTTGTCAAGATAGGAAGCCGCATATTCTTTATCATATTGCAGCTGTTTTTTCAGTTCCTCCAGGGAACCGAATTTCTGCTCCGGGCGCTCAAAATGAAGCAGTTCCACCCGGATCTTTTTTCCGTAGAGGTCCCCGTCCCAGCCGAAAAGCAGGGTCTCCACGCCGACCGGCCAGTGCCCCTCCACCGTGGGCTTTCTTCCGATATTGGTCATCCCGCCGCAGCAGGCGCCGTCTACATGCACCCTGGAAACGTAGACTCCGAACGGCGGCAGGTACTTCTCCGCCGGAGGGATCAGGTTCGCCGTCGGACAGTCCAGAAGCGGACCTCCGATATGATTGCCGTGGACGACCGTCCCGCTGACGCTGTAGGGCTCCCCCAGAAGCAGGCTGACCTTCTCCATATGTCCCGCGTCCAGCTCTTCCTTAATATAACTGCTGCTGATATCCCGCTGCTCATCCCGCGCTTTTTCTATGATCTCCGCCTCGTACCCCAGTTTGGGAGCCAGGCGCAGAAGCAGTTCCGCGTTTCCCTGCCTCCGGTACCCGAACCCGCAGTCGCTGCCGGCCACGATCGCTTTGGCGTTCATTTTTTCCAACAGGATCTTCTTAATGAATTCCTCCGCCGGCATATGCGCCGTCTCCTCCGTAAACGGGTACTCCACCAGATAATCGATCCCCATGTCCGCCAGACTCTGGCGGCGCTCCTCACGGGTCGTGATCACCCGCTCCGGGATGCTCTCGATCTTCACGGACGGAGACAGGTCGAAGGTAAACACGGCGGTCTGATAACCGCAGCGTTTCTTCCACTCCATCATCCGGTTCAAAAGCTTCTGATGCCCTTTGTGGCGGCCGTCAAATTTTCCTACCGCCACCACGGCAGGCTCTTCAATCCGAAATTCTGTTTCGCCCGTAATGCGTTTCATCCTGTCCTCCCTGTATCCGCCGGTTCCTGTTCCCGCAACGGCAGAAACAGCTTCCAGGGCTTGAAACACCCGCGCTCGCGGCGGTATTCATAAACGCCCAGAAAGTTTCCTCCGCTGTCATAAAGACGAAAGCGGGCCCCGTCCGGCGGCGCCGGAAGCGCGGTCTCCGCCGCTTGCATCGAGCCTGACGGCGAACCGGTCCCGCATCCGGCCGCGGCTGCAGACGGTTCGAACGGCGGTTCGGACTCCATGGTCCCCGCAGTCTCTGCCCGCATTTCCGGCTGCCCGGCCCCGAAATCTCCCGCGGCTGTTTCCGGAAGCTCCGCGGACGATCCGGGCGGATCAGGCTGCTCCGGCAGCTCCGCGGACGATCCGGGCTTTTCCGGCAGCCGGCAGACCCGGGAATGCTCCAGCGGATTCCCGTTATAGGCCGCGCGGTCCGCTTCCGGACGGATCCGGGCGGCCGGATAAACGGCAAGCATCCGCTCGACCGGTACGATCCGGTCCTCCAGGCTCCCCTCATCCCGCAGCCGCTCGATCTCCGCCAGGCGAAGACTGTCCTCCACGCGAAACCCCGCCGCCATGACGCGGAGCAGCTTCTCCATACAGGCCCCGCACCCTAACCTCTGCCCGATATCGTGACACAAGGTCCGGATATAGGTTCCCCTGGAACAGGTTACGGCCATGGTAACCCTCGGCAGATCCACAGAGATCAGATCGATGCGGTTTATTTCGACCCTCCTGGCGGCCCGCTCCACAGTCTTGCCCTGGCGCGCCAGGTCGCAGAGCTTCTTCCCATTGACCTTCAGTGCGGAATACATAGGCGGGATCTGGTCGCAGGCCCCGACAAACCCCTGTATCACCTCTGCAACCTCTTCTTCTGTAACCTGTACTTCCGCCCGCCGGAGCACAGTTCCCGTCGTATCCTGCGTGTCTGTTTCCACGCCCAGAAGCATCACCGTCTCGTAGCGTTTGCTCTCCTCTGTCAGCATATCGCACAGCCTGGCGGCCCGGCCCAGGCACACCGGAAGCACGCCCTCCGCCTCCGGGTCCAGCGTTCCCATATGACCGATCCGTTTCATCTTCAGGATCCCGCGGAGCCTGGCGATCACATCAAAGGATGTATAGCCCCGCTCCTTATACACATTCAATACGCCCTCATACATCGGCAGTCTCCCGCTCATGGCAGCGGATCTGCGGTTCGATCCGGGCTGAAAGATTATTGATCACATCGTAAACGGTTCCGGTCATTGTGCAGCCCGCCGCTTTCTTATGCCCGCCGCCTCCGAAAAATTTCGCCACGCGGCTGATATCCACATAGTTTTTCGACCGCATGCTGACCTTGTACTCATTGACGTCCGTCTCATGCAGGAAGATTGAAACCTCTACGCCGCTGATCAGCCGAAGCTGCTCCACGATTCCTTCCAGATCGCTTTTCTTCACGCCGTAAAATTCCATGTCCTTCCTGGTGACTACGCTGAAAATGCAGGTTCCGTCCAGAAAAGACGTACTCTCCATCAGGGCCCGTCCCATGATCTGCGTCTGCAGGTAGGTCTTCTTATAAAATGCGTCGTCGATGATGCGGCCGAAATCGATTCCCTTCGCCATCAGCTTTCCGGCAATCTCCATGGTCAGCGGGGAGGTATTGTCATATTTAAATACGCCGCTGTCGGTGACGATGCCCGTATAAAGACACTCTGCCATATCCCTGTCAATAAACTCCGGCGGGAGCTGCAGATACAGAACCTCGCTGGCGGAGCTGGCTTTCGGCTGTATAATATTTTCCTGGGCAAAGCCGGGATTGGTCACATGATGGTCCACGCAGACGGTCTTTGCCGCATGTTCAAAGACCGCCGAAAAATTGCCCAGCATATCCCGGGCGGACACATCCAGGCAGATGCAGAGATCCGCCCGCAGATCGTCCGGAACCGTATGGCGGATCTGCGCAAAATGTTTCAGGTAAGAAAACTTTTCCGGTCCCTGTTCCTGGTACACCGCCGCGTCCTTTGACGGATACCGTTCCCTGATGTAATGATAGACTGCCAGACAGCTCCCGATGCAGTCTCCGTCCGGGTTTACATGCCCCAGGATCGCGATCTTTTGGGCCTGTTCGATCCATTCTTCCAGTTTTGTCATGAAATCTTTCCCTTCTTTGCTCCCGCGGCCGGCCCGCCGTTTGCATGGTGGAACGCGGCCGGCCCCGGGTCCTATTCCTCCCCGGCGTCTGTAGCTTCGTCCTCCGGTTCCTCTTCGCCGTTTTCCTCCGGGTGCAGATCCTTCGTTACGTCGTCGATCAGGCGCGTCATATTCACGCCGTATTCGATCGAGGTGTCCGGCACGAAGATCAGCTCCGGCGTGTTGCGCAGATTGACCCGCATCGCCAGCTCGCGCCGGATGAAACCCATGGCGCTCTTCAGTCCTTCCATTACCTCTCTGCGGCTCTCCGGACTGCCCAGAACGCTGATATAGGCTTTACAATATTTTAAGTCGGGAGAAACCTCCGCGCCCACCACCGTCACCATCACGCCCTTCAGCCTCGGGTCCTTGACCTGGGTGCGGATGATCTCGCTCAGCTCCCGCTGCACTTCCATATTGATCCTTGTATTTTTGATACTGTTTTTACGCATGATAATTCCTTTCTGCCTGCCGGGGCAGACCTGTACTTACGGAAGGGAGGGCACATGCGGACCGGCTCTCAGATCCTGCCGGGGCCGCACATGCCCGTCCTCCTGTCCTGCTCCTGCCCCGCAAAATGCCTACCTGGGCACCTCCACCATGGCATAAGCTTCGATCATGTCATCTTCCTGGACATCGTTGAATTTCTCAAACGAAAGCCCGCATTCATAACCGGTATTGACCTCTTTCACATCATCCTTGAACCGCTTCAGGGACGCCAGAGGACCTTCGAAGATTTTCTCTCCGGCCCTGGTAATCCGCACGGAGCAGCCTCTCTGCAGCTTGCCGTCCATGACATAGGAACCCGCGATGGTGCCGACGCCGGAAGCCTTGAAGATCGCACGCACGACGGCATGACCGATGATCTGCTCCTCGTATACCGGATCCAGCATTCCTTTCATGGCCGCTTCCACGTCCTCAATGGCCTGATAGATGACCCGGTACAGCCGGATATCCACCTTCTCCTGCTCGGCCACGGATTTTGCGGTCGCGTCAGGACGCACATTGAAGCCGATGATGATCGCGTTGCTGGCGGAGGCCAGGGTCACGTCGGATTCGTTGATCGCGCCGACGCCGCCATGAATGACTTTTACCATAACCTCCTCGTTGGACAGTTTCGTCAGGCTCTGGCTCACCGCTTCCACGGAGCCCTGCACATCGGCCTTCACAATGATCGGCAGTTCCTTGACATTGCCAGCCTGGATCTGGCTGAACAGATCATCCAGCGACAGCTTCGCTTTCGTGTCCTCGATCAGCCGGTTCTTGCCCTCGGAGATAAAGGTCTCCGCAAAGCTCCTGGCTTCCTTTTCGCTGGCGGTCATGACAAAGACCTCGCCCGCGCCCGGCACGCCGTTGAGACCCAGGATCTCCACGGGGGTGGACGGCGCCGCTTCCTTGACGCGGCGTCCCTTGTCGTCCATCATCGCGCGGACCTTGCCGTAACAGGCGCCTACCGCGATATTGTCGCCCACATGCAGGGTGCCTTTCTGCACCAGCACCGTCGCCACCGGTCCTTTGCCCTTATCCAACTCCGCCTCGATGACCAGACCGCGGGCGTTCCGGTTGGGATTGGCGCGCAGTTCCTTCACTTCGGCCGCCAGAAGGATCATTTCCAGCAGATCCTCGATGCCTTCCTTGGTGCGGGCGGACACGGGCACGAAAATGGTGCTGCCGCCCCAGTCCTCGGGAAC
Source organism: uncultured Lachnospiraceae bacterium (assembly GCA_947626915.1). Lineage (GTDB taxonomy): Bacteria > Bacillota > Clostridia > Lachnospirales > Lachnospiraceae > UBA3402. Next base: position 66,682 of record CANQUA010000002.1, on the reverse strand, counting down.
CAGCGCGTACTCGGTCAGTTCCTGTTTCACACGCTCCACATTGGCGCTGGGCTTATCGATCTTGTTGATCGCGACGATGATCTCGACCCCGGCCGCCTTGGCATGGTTGATCGCTTCTACCGTCTGCGGCATGACGCCGTCGTCCGCCGCCACGACCAGTACCGCGATATCCGTAGACTGGGCGCCTCTCATACGCATGGCCGTAAACGCCTCGTGGCCCGGCGTATCCAAAAACGTGATCTTCTGTCCCCGGATCTCCACCACGTAAGCGCCGATATGCTGGGTAATGCCGCCTGCCTCGTGAGAAGTCACGTTGGTCTGCCGGATCGCGTCCAGAAGCGATGTCTTGCCGTGGTCTACATGGCCCATGACGCAGACCACCGGGGGTCTCGCCACCATATCCTTCTCATCCTCTTCGTCCTCGTGCAGCAGATCCCCGATCACATCCACTTTCTCTTCCCGCTCGCAGAGAACGTCGTATTCCATGGCGATCTCTTCCGCCTGGTCATAATCGATCTCCTGGTTCAGAGTCACGATCGTGCCCTTCATAAACAGTTTCTTGATGATGGCCGAGGGCTGCAGCTTCATCTTATCCGCCAGCTCCTTGATCGTCAGACTCTCGGGCAGGGTAATGACCTTGATCGAATCCTCTACCTTGGCTTCGGCCGGCTTCTGGGGCATGATAAACGGATGCTTATTGGAAAGAGTCTTGCCCTTGCTCTTGGGGCCGTCCTCGTTCATGCTCTTCTTGCTGTCATAGCGGTCGTTCTTATGGGCGTTTTTCTGGGCGCGGTTGCTCTGGGGCTTGGTCGCCAGCGGGGTGTCGAAGGATTTGGCCCCATCTCTCTGGCCCGGACGCGCGCCCTGGCTCCTCGAGCCGTCGCGGCTTCCGTCTCTTCCTCCGTCGCGGCCCTGATAGCCCTGGCCTCTCGAACCGTCGCGGTTTCCGTCTCGGCCTCCGTCGCGGCCCTGATAGCCCTGGCCCCTCGAACCGTCACGGCCTCCATCGCGGCCCTGGTAGCCCTGGCCTCTCGAACCGTCACGGCCTCCATCGCGGCCCTGGTAGCCCTGGCTCCTGGCTCCGTCGCGGCTCTGATAATCCTGGCCTCTTGAACCGTCTCTCCCTCCGTCTCGGCCCTGGTAGCCCTGGCCTCTCGAACCGTCTCGGCTTCCGTCTCGGCCCTGATAGCCCTGGCCCCTCGAACCGTCTCGGCTTCCGTCTCGGCCTCCGTCTCGGCCCTGATAACCCTGGCCTCTCGAACCGTCTCGGCTCCCGTCTCTTCCTCCGTCGCGGCCCTGATAGCCCTGACCTCTCGAACCATCGCGGCTCCCGTCTCTTCCTCCGTCGCGGCCCTGGTAGCCCTGGCCTCTCGAACCGTCTCGGCCCTGGCTTCTCGAACCGTCGCGGTTCCCGTCTCTTCCTCCGTCTCGGCTTCTGTCCCTGCCGCCGGATACGCCCTGCGCCTGCACGCGGTCCCGGTCGCGGCCGCCCGCGCCCTGCTGGCCCTGCGTTCTGCCGCCTTCTCTGGAAGCGGAACCCGTTTTTTCCGTTCCGGCCGCCTGCCCGCTGCCCTGAACCGCTGCCGCCGCTTTCGTTTCCTTCACGGTTTCCGCGGCGGGCGTCTTATCCGTAATCTGCGCCGCCTGCGGCGGTTCTGCCGGACTCTCCTGCGCTTTACGCTCCGCAGCCGATTCCTTCGGCTTCGCCGCAGTCTGTTCCGCAGCCGGAGCCGCCGCTTTTGCCGTGGTCTGCTCCGCTGCCGCCGCAGTCTTCACCGCCGTTTGTGCCGCGGCGGGCGTCTTCACCGCCGTCTGCTCTGCCATAACCGGCATCTTCACAACCGCCTGCTCCGCCGTCTGCTCCTTCTCCGCGGTCGGAACTGCAGCGCCCGTCTGGGGCTTTCCTGCCTGTAAGGCTCCCGAAGTCTGCGGTTTTGCCGGCTGCTGCCCTGCCGGAACCTGCGGTCTCGCTGCCTGCTGGCCTGCTCCCGCTGCTGGAACCCGTCCCGCTGTCTGTGTCTTCGCCGTCTGCTGGCCCTGGGGACGCAGACCGGACTGTCCCTGCGGACGCAGTCCGCTGCCGGACTGGCCCTGCGGTCTCAGCCCCGAAGGACTCTGGGAACGCTGGCCCTGGGGACGCAGCGGCTGCTGGCCCTGAGGCCGGAGCGTCTGCTGCCCCTGGGGACGCTGGCCGTCGCGTCTTCCCTGTCCGGCCCTGGCATTCTTCATCGTCTCCGAATTCTGGGGCCGGTATACGGCGATCAGCTTTTTTTTCGGCGCGGGCTGGGCCGGCGCGTCGGTTTTCGCGCCCTCTGCTTCCGCTTTCGCCGCCTCGTTCCCGCCGTTCTGCGTTTTATTCTCTGCCGGGCGGGCCGCCTCCGGCTTCGGCGTCTCGGTTCTGGCCGTCTCCGTTTTCGCCGCGCCAAACGCCGACCGGATCATCCTCGACTCGTCGTCGCTTACATTGGAGGAATGGGTCTTTCCCAGCACTCCGTTCTTCATCAGTACGTCTAATATTTCCCGATTGGTTCTGCCCAATTCTTTCGCAATCTCGCTAACCCTCATACTTACTACCTCCGTTCAGACTCATTTGTTTTACCAACGCTTTGGCGAACCCCTCGTCCATGACGGCCAGAGAAGCGCGGCTCTCCCTGCCCATGGCGTGTCCCAGTTCGTCTTTCCTACCAAAAATACAGACGGGAACCCGATAGTAAGTACACATATTGGCAAACATCTGTCTGGTATTGTCCGAGGCGTCCTCCGCCACGAACACCAGATACGCTTTCCCGCTTTTTACGGCCTTTTCCGTGGAGAATTCGCCGCTTGCCGCTTTGCCTGCCTTCGTGGCCAGCCCGATCAAGTTCAGTATCTTCTGTCTATTTTCCAATCTGCTCCATCTCCTTTTCCAGAGCCGCATACACTTCCTTAGGCACGGGGACCTTAAACGATCTCTCGATCCCCTTTCCCTTCACCGCTTTCTGAAAGCAGTCCATACTGGGACAGAGATAAGCGCCCCGGCCGTTTTTCCTCCCGGTGGCGTCCAGCACGATCTCCCCTGTCTCCGTCTTCAGAATACGTATCATTTCTTTTTTACTTTTCATCTCCCCGCAGCCGATGCACTGGCGGAGAGGAACTTTTTTCGTACTCACTGTCTGCCTCCTGCGGTCCGTTTATTCCTGTGAATCGTCGCTCCGGTAATCGTAATATTCCTCCTGGTAGTCGTTCTGAGCGTCTTCCGGAGCATATTCTCCCTGACCGCCGTCCTGGTAATCCTCCTGATATTCTTCCGGATAATCTTCCTGATAGTCTCCCTGGTAATCCTCCTCGTAACTCTCGTATACGCCTTCCTCCATCTGGCTCTCCAGGCCCAGCTCCTCAAACAGCCCCATCTCCCTGGCCTGGGTCTCGCTCTTGATATCGATCTTATAGCCGGTCAGTTTCGCAGCCAGGCGGGCGTTCTGTCCTTCCTTGCCGATAGCCAGCGACAGCTGGTAATCCGGCACGATGACCTGGGCTTCCCTGGCCTCCTCGTCGGCGATGACGAAAATGACCTTGGCCGGGCTCAGCGCATTCTCGATCAGGAACGCGGCGTTATCGTCCCAGTTGATGATATCGATCTTTTCGCCCCGCAGCTCCCGCACCACGGAATTGACCCGGGCGCCGTTGAGTCCGACGCAGGCGCCCACCGGATCCACATTGGGATCGTTGGACTTGACCGCGATCTTCGTCCTGGAACCGGCTTCCCTGGCGATCGCCTTGATCTCCACGGTGCCGTCCCTTACCTCGGCCACCTCCAGCTCAAACAGGCGCTTCACCAGATCCGGATGGGACCTGGACACGGAAATGCGCGGGCCCTTGGAGGTATCCTTCACCTCCAGCACGTAAACCTTGATCCGCTCGGTCGGCCGGAAAGTCTCCCCCTTCACCTGCTCGGCCTCGCTTAAAATCGCGTCCACCTTGCCCAGGTTGATGCTGATATTCTTGCCCAGGTACCGCTGCACCACGCCGGGCACAATGTCCTTCTCCAGCGCGTACCAGTCATTGTAAAGGATCTTCCTCTCTTCCTCACGGATCTTCTGCAGGATCACGTTCTTGGCGTTCTGGGTCGCGATCCTGCCGAAGGACTTGGATTCGATGGGAATCTGCACCACGTCGCCCGGCTGGTAATTGGGGCTGATCATCCTGGCGTCCGCAAGACTGATCTGGACCGCCGGCTCTTCCACTTCCTCCACCACCGTCTTATCCGCGATCACCGAAAAATCGCCGGTATCCGGATTGATATTGACGCGGACGTTATCCGACCTGCCGAAATGGTTCCTGCAGGCCGTCAGCAATGAATTCTCGATCGCTTCCAGCATGGTCGCCTTGCTGATATTCTTTTCCCGTTCCAGGATCTCCAGAGCTTCTATCAGTTCTTTATTCATTTTTTTATCCTCCAAACACAATATTTTTAAAAATCAAACGCCAGACGGATCAGCGCAATGCCCGCGCGGTCAAACACCCACGGCTCAGCTTCTTCCTCTCCCTGCACCGTCACCGTATCCTTATCATAAGAGACCAGAACGCCCGTAAACTCTTTTCTCTTGTCCACGGCCTTAAACAGCCGGACTTCCACATTCTTTCCGATACTCCTGGCAAAATCCTTGTCTTTCTTTAAGGGGCGCCCCAGTCCGGGGGAACTGACCTCCAGAATGTAGCTCTCCTCGATGAAATCCTCTTTGTCCAGCCAGTCGCTTAAGGGACGGCTGATCCTCTCGCAGTCATCGATCGTAATGCCGCCCTCCTTGTCAATGTAAGCCCGCAGATACCAGCTGCCGCCCTCCTTGACATATTCTACATCCACCAGCTCAAAATCATGCTTTTTCAGTTCCGGCAGCAGATACGCCTCCGTCCTGGCTTCGTAGGTTTCTTTTTTCGTCATGCTCTCACCACCTTCTGCCTCTATGCAAAGTCCGCCTTTATCATAATGAAAGAGTGGACTCTCGCCCACTCTTCATCGGTCATCTGTATTACACTGTCTGGAAGATTATAGCATTAAACGCCAGGAAATGCAAGCACTTTTTTTAAGAAAACTTTGCAGCGACCTACTGCATTTTTCGAAGACAGCCTACGCTCCCTCCGCCCCGTCCTCCGGATAGTCCACAATATGATACTCATAGGCGTTGACGACGCGTGTGCCGTGATAGACATCCTCCCGCTTGAAGCCGGCCCCGTAATTGGCATGGACATGTCCATGAACGAAAAGCTTCGGCTGGTATTTGTCCATCAGCTCCAGAAAACACTTGAAACCCTGATGGGGCAGATCCGGCAGGTCGTTCAAATGATAGGCCGCCGCATGGGTCACCAGGATATCAAAGCCGTGATGCGTAAACAGCTTCCACCGCAGCTTCCTGATCCTGTGCCGCATCTGCCTCTCCGTATAATGATTCGGGTGATTGCTGGAATACTTCATGCAGCCCCCCAGCCCCAGAATCCGGACTCCCCGGAATACGAAGAGATCCCCGTCGATGCAGGTGCAGCCCCGGGGAGGTTTCTCCTCATACCGGCTGTCATGGTTGCCCATGACGTAGATCACGGGCGCATGGTACAGCGTGGCAAAAAATTCCAGATAATTGGGTTCCAGATCGCCGCAGGAAATGATCAGGTCGATCCCTTTCGTCTGCTCCGGATTGAAGTATTCGTACAGAAATTTCGATTTCTGATCGGACATCACCAGAATCCTCATCGTCCTTTACTCCTTTGAATCTTCTCTCTCTTCCTCCCGGACTCCCTGCAGGCGGACCAGATCCCTGGCCTCGTCGTTCAGATCCATATAGAGGGGCACCTGGCCGACCACGTTCTCCGCCAGCCAGTTCATGGAAATGATCTCCTCCGGAGACAGGCTCTCGCCTTCCCGGCACCGGATCACCCCGTTCTGGGAATAGATCAGACCGTCGAACGGATGGAAACTGCCGGCGCGGATCGAATTCTTCAGAAAATCAATGAGCCGGTGGGTTCCGTGCGGAATATCCTTGGAGCAGATCACGTCGATCACATCCGCCGACATGCCCCACCAGTAATTGACCGCCTTCTTGCCCTTGGCGACGCCTTTCTCATCCGCGCCCTGGCAGACCTGCTTTACGATCCGCTCATAGAATTTGCCCCAGTGCCAGATGGGCGTCGCGTAATTGTCCCGCTCTCCGTTTTCCTTGATATGGAAAAGGCCGTACTCCCGGGACGCTTTCTGGGGCGTGATCATATCGTCGCCGGAAATAAAGGTAATGCCCTCCCGCTCCAGGCGCGCCATGGCGTTGGCGTCGCGGGTCCTGGACCATTCCAGATAGACCTTCACGTCCGGGTCGATCATCCTGGCGCCCAGCGCAAACGCGTTGATATTGGCCAATGTGCCGTAGATCGGGTAGTCCGCCACATAGCCCAGCTTGCCGGTCTTGGACAGGGCCGCCGCAATGGCCCCCATCAGGAACTTGGCCTCGTACATCCGCGCGTAGTAGGTGCAGATCGCGGAGTAGGACAGATTGATGGAACAGTTATAAATCTTCACCTCCGGATGCAGAAGCGCCATGCTGACGCTCTGCTTCACCATCTGGGGCGCCGTCGTGAAGATCATGTTGCAGCCGGCACGGATCGCCTGCTCAATGGTCTCCCTGACCTGCAGATCCGAATCCACCTTGTCGAAGGCCATGGTCTGCAGCTTCCCGCCATAGACCTCGTTCAGATGCTGGCGTCCCAGCTCATGGGCATAGGTCCAGCTGGAAGCCTCGGCCGTTTTCGTATAAAGGAACGCGATCCGCAGCTGCTCCGGCTGGATCGTGCCGGACAAAAGCCAGTTCAGAAGAGTGGGCTTCGGCGTGGTCTCCTCCACTTCCTCCGGACTCTCCACCAGCTCCACCGGATGGCCGCTGTCCGCCAGCTCGATCTCTTTCTTCACCTTCGTCAGGGCCTGCTGCATCTCCTTTTCCGTCTGATGGGACACCACATCATAACCCAGAAGCTCGGTGTAGATCAGGAAAACGTCGCTGCGGTTCAGACGGTACATCTCCTGGCCGGATTTTCCAAAGGCCCGGTCGAACCGCCCGTAAGCGGAATTGAAGATGATGCGGTCGTCCTCGCTCCATTCCTCCCCCTGGGCTTTTCCGACCAGCTTCAGAAGCTTTTTGTAGCTGCCTTCCCTGGAGAACCAGACGTCATTGTTATGCGCCAGATCATAAAATTCCATAAATTCACAGTAAATGCGGTACTCTTTGGAATCGTTCTTTTTGGGCAGCAGACGGATCACCTCTCCCTGGATGCTGTAGGCTCCCAGAAACTTCATCACGCTGACCCGCTTATTGCCCTCCAGGACATAGAACCGGTTCATGTATTCGTAAACCAGAATGGGATCCTGGATCCCCTCCTCCACCTGATAATCATACAGATTGGACCATTTGGACGAAAACTCCGAATTGGGAGCCAGAAGCGGCATATAATTGCTGGCAAAGGCCGTGGTCCTGCCCTCGGTCTTGGTCCCTACGATCCTGGATAACGGAACGTCCACCACGCCCAGGGACGTCTCCGAGGCGATCTCCCCGGCCGGAAGGATCGAATCCAGAACGGGGAGGTAGGGGTATTTGCCCTCTTCGATACACTCCTGATAATTCTTCCTGCCCAGCTTCAGGGCCTCCATATATTTTAACGATGCCATATTCAACCTCCTGCTTTATGACATAAACGCCGAAAAACGGCCTGCCCGGCCGCCCCCGGCACACAGAAACTCCTTTAAAGGCCGGAAAAACCGCTGACCCCGAAAGCCCCCGGCCCGCTGTGGGTAGACACGACGCAGCCGGTCTCGATCCACAGAATTTCCCGGAAGCCCAGCTCCTTCGCCCGCGCTTCCAGGCGCTTTTTCAGCTCCTCCGGCAGACCGGGAGAATAGACGAACGCCATCAGTTCCTTCGTTAATTTCTGCTCGTCCGTAAATTCCTCCAGAAGCCTCATCGCGATTTTTTTCATGTCGCCCCGGTACTTTTTCGTCGCGTCCAGCTTGCCGTCACGGATCTCGATCAGGGGGCTCAGATTCAGAAGCTTCGCCCCCAGATAAGCCGCGTTGCTGACCCGGCCGCCCGCCTTCAGATAGACCAGGTCGCCCGGCAGAAAGCCCATACGGCATATTTCCCGCAGACGGAGCACCTCCGCGGTCACTTCCTCCACGCTGCAGTCCGGATGGCGCTCCAGATACCGGGCCGTGCAGAGCGTGACCAGGGCCTGGCCCGCCGATACATGCTTCGTGTCAATGCTGGTCACATAATCCCTGCCCTTGGCCGCCAGCACCGCGCTCTGCAGCGAGCAGGTAGTCGCCGCCGAATACGCCAGATGCAAAAGATGGCGGTCCGGATATTTCTCATGCAGCTCGTCAAAGACCATTTCAAAATCATGGGGGGTGCATCCGCTGGTCTGCGGCAGTTTCCCCGTGGCCTTATAATAGGAAAACAGTTCCTCTGTCGGGAAAGCCCCGTCGTCTTTTGTCTCATTTCCGAACGATACGTGCATGGGCACCTTGACGATCCCATACCGTTCTGCCATATCCGCGGGTACGTCCGCGCCGGTTTCCACCAGTATAATGAATTTGCTCATGATGCTGCCCCTTTTTATTCTTTTTTCCGTTTTTCACTTCCTTCGGACGCGGCGTCTCTCTCCGCCGTAAGCTTTTGCGGTCATTCTCCCAAAGCATGCAGCGCGTCCAGCGCCACCTTCATGATCTCTTTGACTTCGTCCTCGGTCATCTTCAGCCGCCGGGCCAGTTCCGGCACCGTCGCTTCCCTGCCCAGTTCCTCCGCCATGGCCTTCGACACATCCTGCAGCAGATTGACCCGGTCCAGGATACGCCTGCCGGCCTTCGCCTCCCTCTGATGCCGCTCGACCGTCTCATTCAGGGCGTCCCGGACCCGTCCGTCCAGAAACGCTTCAAACGCCGCCGCATCCGACGGGTCGTACTCCGACGCCGCCAGCAGAAGCGCCATATTGGCCTCCTGCACCAGATCGCCGGCCGCCACCCCGCGTCCCAGAAAATCACGGCTCAGCTCCAAAACATGCCGCAGATTGCCCTCGATCAGGCGGTTCCGGGCCGCGCCGTCCCCGCCGGCAGCCGCCTCCGCCAGACGGGCGTTTTCCTCTCTGCCGCAGGCCTCGATCGCCGCCATCTCCTCCAGATACATCTGGAATACATCCGGTTCTTCCGGCAATGCTATCACCCCCTGACGCAAATTTCTCTTTTCTTCCAGTATAACAGACCCGTTCCAAAATGTCATCTAAAATATGATCGCATCTTAGTTATTCTGTAACTGTTCCGCCGCGCCAGAACTCCCGGACCGCGGCCCCCACATTCCGGAGATTCACCACACGAAACGGCAGCCATTCCCTGGGAAAGAGGGCCTGGTATTCTCCCCGCAGGAACCGGTCGTCCAGCAGCAGGATCATTCCTTTGTCCTCCATCGTGCGGATCACCCGCCCCGCGGACTGCTGCACCTTGTTCATGCCTGGGTACTGATATGCGTAATCGAAGCCGCGCTTTCCCTGCCGGTCAAAATACGCTTTCAGAAGTTCCTGTTCCGTGCAGACCATCGGAAGTCCGGTCCCTACGACGATCGCGCCGATCAGCCTCTCCTCCTTCAGATCGATCCCCTCCGCAAACATGCCTCCCATGACGCAGAACGCCGCCAGCGTGTCCGTCCGCTCCTCCTCGAACTGCCTCAGAAATTCTTCCTTCCGGGCTTCGCTCATGCGGCTGTCCTGGCAGACGACGGTGACCCCTTCCGCAGGCTTTGCCTCCCACAGCCCGGCCACTTCATGCAGGTAGGCGTAGGACGGGAAAAAGATCATATAATTGCCCCGCTTCGCGGACACCGCCTCCCGGATATACTCCGCCACTTTCTCATACTCCCGCAGGTTTCTCCTGGTATACCTGCTGCTGACGTCGTCCGCCACCAGAAGCAGGCGGTTCTCCTTAGGGAACGGGGATTCGGCGTAAACCGCATAATCCTCCAGATTGCCGCTCAGCAGCTCCTTATAATAGTTTACAGGCAGAAGCGTGGCGGAGAAAAATACCGTACTCCTGCCCTTTTCCAGGCATTCCTTCAGATGGCCGGCCGGGTTCATACAGAAAAGCCGGACCATGAACCGGCCGTCCTCCGAAAGCTCCGAATAGATCGTATAGGCGTCGTCCAGACTGTTGTGTACCGTCAGGAAATCCCGCAGACGGAAATAAAAATCCAGGATCTGCTCCCGGTCTTCCAGCTGCCGGTTTTCTTCCAGCTCCTGTTCCAGCTCGCCGTACAGAGACTGTAAAAGCGCCGCCAGGGGATTCACATTGTCCCGGACCACGCAGGTTTCGCTCTCCCGCTTCATTTCCAGCAGCAGCCGGTTGGTCCGGTCCAGAAGCTTCGCCAGCTTCGAATTCTTCCCTTTCAGAAGCTTCTTCATCAGAAGCACGTCTTCCTTGCAGATCCGGGCGCTATACATTTCCCTGGCCCTGGACACCAGATTATGGGCCTCATCCACCAGAAACAGGTATTCGCCCGAAACCCCCTCGGAAAAATACCGCTTCAGGCGCACGTTGGGATCAAAAACGTAATTATAATCGCAGATCACCGCGTCCGCCCAGCTGCTGACATCCAGACAGAATTCAAAGGGACAGACCTGGTATCTCTCCGCATAACGCAGAAGCACCTCCCGCGTTATGCCGCTTTCCCGATGGATCACCTCGTAAACCGCATCGTTCACCCGGTCAAAATGCCCTTTCGCCCGCGGACAGTCCTCCGGGTTGCAGGAGGGTTTTTCCAGGACGCACAGCTTCTCCTTCGCCATGATCGTCACCGATTTCAGATACATTCCCCGCTTCTCCAGAATGGAAAATGTCTCCTCCGCCACACTGCGCGTGATCGTCCGGGCCGTCAGATAAAAAATTTTATCCGCCTGCCCCTCGCCCATGGCCTTCAGCGCGGGATACACCACCGACAAGGTTTTCCCGACGCCGGTAGGCGCCTGGATAAACAGGTTCTTCCTTCTCCGGATCACCCGGTACACCGACGACGCCAGTTCCTTCTGCCCCGGCCGGTACGGATAGGGGAACGCCAGTTCCCGCAGGGACTCGCTGCGCTTTAAGCCGTGCTCATACAGATAACGGGCCCATTTCACATACTCGTGGATCAGGCCCGCAAACCATTCCTCCAGCTCCTCAGCCGTCCATTCCCGCCGGAACCTGCGCACCGCTTCCGTCTCCAGGCTGCAGTAGGTCACCTGGACCGCGATCTGCGCAAGACCGTTATTTTTACAGTACATATGGCCGTAACACATGGCCTGGGCCAGATGGACCGGCTCCGGCTCTTCCAGACGGTCAATGTCCCGGTACACGCCCTTGATCTCGTCGATGGTCACTCCCGTGCCGTCTGTCAGCACCCCGTCGGCCCGGCCCTCCAGGGAAATGGAAAATTCGCCCTCGTCCACCAGAAGCTTCATCGTCACTTCCGCCTGGTAGCCCTTTCCCATCGAACGCTGCAGCTTTCGGTGGACGCGGCCTCCGGCCTGCATCGCCTCCCGCTCCGCGCTGCCAAGCCTGCGGTTATCGATATCGCCTCCCCGCATGACAAATTCCACCAGATCGCGGACCGAGATCCGGATCCTCCTGCTGTCTGTGCCCTGCTCTTCCGCGCCCATCGGCCCGCGCCCCCTTCCATACCGCACTACCGCAAACAGGGGGAACCGCCTGCCGTCAGGCCATTCCCCCTGTTTCCCGCATCCTTTTATTTACGCAACTCTCTTTGCCGCCGCCTTCTTCTCCAAAAATGCCTCGAATTCCTCATTCTCCCCGTTGTAGGCAACGGTCAGCACTTTTGTCAGATCCAGGCTCAGCACGCCGAGAATTGATTTCGCATCGATCGTTATCCGATTGTAAAAAATATCCACGTCAAAATCACATTTCATGGCGGCTGTAACAAACGCCTTCGCATCTTCAAGGGTAGGCAGCATAATCTTCTTCTGCTTCATGTCCTCAGCTCCTTTAACAGCAAAACTTGATACTAACCTTGACTCTATCTTTATAACATATCTGAATTCCATTGTCAAATCCCGTCAATTTTTGCCTGTCCCTGCCTTTATTTGTGCAGTTTGCTGATTATCCCCCCATATTTTGTGTGTCTTTCTGCGAAAGCTTTTCTCCGGAAAAAGAACTCCGGGCGTCCGCTTCTCTCCCTTTGGATTCATTTTCCAAGGAAACGGATTTTTTCTTCTACTTTTTCCACAAATGATTTCGTAAAACCTTTTGCTTCCGGAGGCTGCATTCTAGCCCTTATTCACCCGCCGTACCAAAGACGGCAGCGCCTTTTCAAATTTCACGCCGTACCAGTGACTGTCGTCGCCGAGGGTCTTTTTCATGCTCTCGACGGTGAAATCCGCCGCGCAGCAGGCCGCGTCGTAAACCGCAAAGCCCTGCATCAGCGCGCCCGTGAACGCGGAAGCGTAGATATCGCCGGTGCCGTGGGAGCTTTTCTCCAGCTTCTCATGGAAATAATAGCGGGTCTTTCCGTCCTGACGCACCGCCACGCCCAGCCGGTCCGGTTCATAGCTGACGCCTTTCAGCACCACGCATTTCGCGCCCAGGTCCGCGACCCGGTCGATCAGGGACTCAATGAACGCCTCGTCTTTCGGCTCCTCCCCGTAAGGCGTGCCGGTCATAAAGCAGGCCTCGGTGATATTGGGCAGGGCGATGTCCGCGATGCCGCACAAACTCCCCATGCGCCGGGCAAATTCGTCCGTAAATCCATAGTACAGTCTGCCGTGGTCGGCCATGGCCGGGTCCACGATCCGCAGTCCGCCGGGGACCAGCGTCTCCTCCATGATCGTCTGCACATAACCGATCTGATCGATGCTGCCCAAATATCCGGTATAGACCGCGTCGAAGCGGATGCCCTCCTTTTTCCAGTGCCCGCCGATGGCCGGCATATCGCCGCTTAAATCCCGGAACGTATAGCCCTTAAAACCGCCCGTATGGGTGGAGAGCACCGCCGACGGCAGGATCGCCGTCTCCACGCCGCAGGCCGAAATGATCGGCAGCGCCACCGTCAGGGAACATTGTCCCACGCAGGAAATATCCTGAATCGTCAGAATCCTCTTGTCACTCATATCCGTACCTCCCATGTTTTCAGTCCCGGCAGGCAGATGCTTTCGCGCTTTCATCCGCGGCCCGGTTCCGCATCGTCTGCCTTTCTTCCTCTGCCATACCGTCATCCTATCACATGGTTGGAGTGATAAAAATACCCAGTTTTATTATTTTTCATCATACCAGATCCCTGGATTCCACGCAGATCAGGATCCCCTCATCAAAGGCAAGCTCCGCACGCTCCGCCGCCAGTTCATTGCTGACGCAGAGCCCTGCTTCCCGGCCGGCCGCAATATCCTTTCCGGAAAGAGGGTATTTGAAACCGGTCAGGCGGATCCCGCGGACCCGCTCCGTAAAGGGCAGAAACGAAACGTACTTGCCGTAGACGTTTCCTTTTTCAAACGTTTTTCCCTCGGCCAGAAGATACAGGCGGTTCTGCTCATCATAGATACTGGCGTCCGCCCCCGCGTCGAGGCAAAGCTTCAGCAGATGGATATTGGACAGCTCATGATCCAGACGGCCGCCGGTCGCCCCCAGGATGGCCAGACGGCCGCAGCCCAGCCGCAGCGCCAGCATAACCGCCAGCTCCGTATCCGTCTCGTCCTTCTCCGGTTTGTGGATCTCCCATTGGATTCCGGCCTCTTTCCGGCAGTTCTCCAGGATCTCCGGGCGCACCGTATCGAAATCGCCGACCACGGCCGCAGGCTTCAGCCCTAAGGCCAGAGCCGTCTCCAGGCCGGCATCCGCCGCGATCACACAGTCAAAGGGTCCCTGCTTCCGCAAAAAATCGCCGGCGAACGCCAGATCGCGCCGTCTGCCGGTTAAAATCAGTCCTGTCTTCATTTTTTCTCAAATTCCTCAAACAATTTTAAAAACCTGGCCGTGTTGGCCGCCGCGTCCCCGCCAAACACCGCCGACCCGGTGACGATCACATTGGCGCCGGCCTCCAAAAAGCGCGTCACATTCTGAAGCGTCACGCCCCCGTCCACCTGAATGTCCATGCTCAGCCCCTTCTGATCGCAGATCCGGCGGACCTCGCGGACCTTATCCAGCGTGTATCCGATCATCTCCTGCCCGCCGAAGCCCGGATTCACGGTCATGATCAGGACCATGTCCGCCAGACCGAGCACTTCCCGGATCATCACAGCCGGCGTGGACGGATTCAGCGCCACCCCCACCTTAAGACCCGCCCTGCGGATCTCCCGCAGCGTATAGTCCAGATGGGCGCAGGCCTCGGCATGGACCGTGAAAATGTCCGCGCCGCACTGCTTCATATCGGAAATATAACGGATCGGCTCGCGGACCATCATATGCACATCAAAAACCCGCCCGGTGCAGCTGCGGAGCGATTGAATAACCGGCATCCCGAAGGAAATGTTCGGGACGAAATCGCCGTCCATCACATCCAGATGGATGTACTGAGCCCCGGCCTGATCCACGGCGCGGATCTCCTGTTCCAGATGCTTAAAATCTGCCGCCAGCAGCGAGGGTGACAGAATGATCATAACTAATATCTCCTCTTATTCTTCTGTTCCGTATAAAAGATCCTGTAGTTATCATAACGGCTGGCGCCGATCTTTCCGGCCTTCACCGCTTCCTTCACGCCGCAGTCGCGCTCTCCGATATGGACGCAGCCCTGGAAACGGCAGCCATCCTCGTAAGGCGCGAATTCCGGAAAACAATCCTTCAGTTCCTCCGGTTCCATGCCGTCCACATACAGGGAGCTGAAACCGGGCGTATCCATGATATATGCGCCGTCCTCCAGGCAGAAAAGCTCTGAGTGGCGGGTCGTATGCCTGCCGCGCCGGATCTTCTCGCTGACTCCGCCCGTCTCCATATGGGCGTCCGGCATCAGGAAATTGGTCAGCGACGATTTGCCGACTCCGGACGGACCGGCCAGGACCGTCGTCTTCCCTTTGAGGCAGGCCAGGACCTCATCCATCCCCTGCCCCGTATAGGCGCTCACGGACAGGACCGGATAGCCTGCCGGAGCGTAGACCGCCCGGATGGCCTCAACCGCAGCCTCTTCCGACAGATCCGCCTTGTTGAACACAATGCGCACCGGCAGCTCCATCCGCCAAAGCGTCACCAGGAAGCGGTCCAGAAGATTCAGATTCGGTTCCGGATCCCTGACCGCAAAAACCACCAGGGCCTGGTCCACATTGGCGACAGAGGGACGGATCAGCGCATTCTTCCGGCTGAGGATCTCGTCGATATTGCCTTCCGGCGGGTCCCTGCGCAGGACCGAGATCCGCACGTCATCTCCCACTAAAGGCTTGATGCCGCGGCTCCGGAAAACTCCCTTGGCCCTGCACTCATACAGCACGCCGTCGTCGGCGTACACATAATAGAAGCCGCCGACCCCCTTTATAATCTTTCCCGTCATAAAACCGCCTATTCTGGTATTTCAAAGAACCGGATCGGATACGCTTTCAGCACCTCGCCGGTGTCCGCGTTGACCACTTCGATCTCTCCGTACTCCGCTTCCGGAACGATCGCCTCGATGGCGTTGTACTCGATCGGCAGCCGCACGCCGCCGGTCAGTTCCACCGCGTCCATCAGCGTCTTATACTGGGAACCGTCCTCTCCATCCTGCCGCAGGCGAAGCTCCACCCGCAGCGTGGCTCCCGCGGCTCCCGGACCCAAAAGCGTCTCCAGATCGAAGGACTCGCTGATCGCAGCGATCCTTCTGGGCTCCGGCTTCACCTCCGGGCCGTCGCTGACCACGAAGGAAACCTGGCTGCCCTCCTCCAGGACCACGTTCGCTTCCACGCTCTGGCTGATCACGCAGCCCTCGGGGATCGTATCGTCAAATGCGTGGGTGACCTCGCCCGGGTTCAGCCCCGCCTCTTCCAGCCGCTGCCTGGCCTCTTCCTCGCTGATATTATACAGATCCGGCACCGGACACATGACCGGCGCACGGCCAAGGCTCACGTAGAGCACCACCGTGCCGTCCGCCTTGACTTCCTCCGGCTCATAGCGGATGACTATCCCGGCCGGAACCGTATCATGATATTCTTCCGCCACTTCCACTTCCAGCCCCTGCTGGCGCACCAGGGCCGCGGCGTCCTCCTGCCTCTGATTGGCCAGCTTCAGGGCGGACACATCGATCCGGCCGTTGCCGCTGCTGACCACGACCTCCACCGTGGAATATTTCTTCACGACCGTGCCCTCCGGCGGGTCCTGGGAGATCACGTAGCCTTTTTCCACCGTCTCCGACTCCACGTATTCCGAGACGTGCATGACCAGCGTATAGTCTTTCAGCTTCCGCTCCGCCATATCTTCCGGCAGGTTCGTGGCGTCGGGCGCCAGGATCTCCGTCTCCGCCAGCGTGGATTCCTCCTCCGCCGTCGTGGTCTCCGCCTGAGAGGACGTGCTCTCCTGGATACCGCCTGAGTGGAACAGACCGCCCAGCCTGGCCAGGACCAGGATCGCCACGGCCACAATCAGCACCGCCAGGAGGATCCCCATGCCGGTCAGGAACCCGTCGATCCCGCGCCGCACTCTCCCGCCGCGCTTCCGGTTTCCGCCCGGATCGTCGTCCATATCCCCGATATAATCCTCCTCGTCTTCTTCCTCCGCGCCGCCCATAGGCTGATAGGACTTGTGCGCTTTGTTCAGCGTCCGCAGCTCCTCCGCGCTGATGGGCACCGTATTGTCATCGTAAACGGGATCCGAGGCCATGGTCACAAAATTCTCGTCCGGCCGGACCAGCACCCGCCGCAGATCGGCGATCACCTCGGTCACGGACGCGTACCGGCGCTCCGGCTTTTTCTCCGTACATTTCAGGATAATATTCTCCAGGCTCACCGGAATATTGGGCTCATAGATGCTGGGCCGGGTGATCGGCTCCTCCACATGGGCCAGGGCCACCGCCACCGTGCTATCCCCTTCAAAGGGCAGACGGCCCGTGACCATCTCATAGATCGTGATTCCCAGCGAATAGATGTCGCTGCGCATATCGCTGTGGCCGCCTTTGGCCTGCTCCGGGGAAATGTAGTGGACCGAGCCTACGGCCACGCCTCCCTGTGTCTGGTCCGTGACGACCCGGGCGATGCCGAAATCCGCCACCTTTACTTTCCCGTCTTTGGAAATGATCATGTTCTGGGGCTTAATGTCCCGGTGAATGATATGCTGCTCGTGAGCCGCGGCAATGCCCTGGGCCACCTGGATCGCGATCCCCACCGCCTCCTGGTAGTCCAGTCTGCCCTTTTTTATGATGTAACTCTTCAGCGTGATCCCTTCGATCAGCTCCATCACAATATAATGGAGGTTCCCCTCATCCACCACGTCGTATACGTTGACGATGTTGGGATGGGAGAGGCACGCCGCCGCCTGGGCCTCCATCTGAAATTTCGATACGGCCTCCGTATCACTGCTTAGTTCCGTCTTCAGCACCTTGATCGCCACCAGGCGGTCCAGCTTGTGGCAGCGGGCCTTATAAACGTCGGACATACCGCCGGAGCCGATCAGTTCCAGAATCTCATAACGGTTCTGCAGAAACATTCCTGCTCTCAGCATGCTCCCACCTCGCTTATCTGCGGGTCCGCCAGCACAATGGCAATATTATCCCTGCCGCCCCGCTTGTTGGCGGAGGCGATCAGGCCGATCACTTTATCTTTCAACGTGCTTTTTTTACTCAGCTCGTTTTTTATCATCTCGTTGGAAAGCATATTCGTCAAGCCGTCCGAACACAGCAAAAGCAGGTCGCCCTGTTTCAGCTCTTTCCTGAAAAAGTCGACCTCTACCCGCCAGTCCGTGCCTACGGCGCGCGTAATAATATTCTTTTTTTCCATATACTCCTTACTGCCCCTGGTCATCTGGCCCAGCGCGACCATTTCCTCCACAAAGGAATGATCCCTGGTGATCTGGGACAACTCCCCATTTCTAAACAAATACAGACGGCTGTCTCCCACATTTGCAACAAAAAGCATGTTATTTTTAACCGTAGCCGCCACAAGCGTAGTCCCCATACCGGAGAGCTCCGCATTTGACACGGATTTTTCGTATAGTTCTTCATTCATACGGTGGATCCCCGCCCGCATCAGGGCGATCGGATCGGTACCGTGGCTCTGCCTGAAAAAGGTAAGCAGATTCTCTACGAGAAAACGGGAGGCGAAATCGCCCGCCCGGTGGCCGCCCATTCCGTCCGCCACCATGAACAGGTTGTCCAGGTCTCCCACCGGAATCGATGAGGAATAGAGATAATCCTGATTACTTGTCCTGACCCTGCCTACATCCGTAAGTGCGTATGCCTGCATCCTCATCACTCCTTTTCGTTCAGATAACTTCTTCTGAGCTGGCCGCAGGCGCCGTTTATGTCGCGGCCCATCTCTCTTCTTATAGTAACATGAATTCCATTTTTTTCAAGACAATTTTTAAACGCCTCCACCGTTTTGCGCTCCGACTGGCGGAAATCCCTTTCCTTGATGGGATTGACCGGGATCAGGTTCACATGGCCGTGCTGGTCCTTCAGAAGAGCCGCCAGCGCCGACGCCTCCGCAAGGCTGTCATTGACGCCTTTTACCAGGCTGTACTCAAAGCTGACCCTGCGGCCTGTCTTTTCAAAATAAGTGCGGCAGGCCTTCAGGACCTCCTCCAGACGGTAGCGGTTGGCCACCGGCATCAGGGTCCTGCGCACCTCGTCCCCGGACGCGTGCAGAGACAATGCCAGCGTGATCTGCAGCTTTTCTTCCGCCAGCTGAAGCATCTGCGGGACCAGGCCGCAGGTGGAGACCGTAAGATTCCTCTGGCTGATACGAATGCCGTTCTCATCCGTAAGCAGGCGGATGAAGCGCAGCAGATGGTCGTAATTATCCAGCGGCTCCCCGCTGCCCATGACGACCACATGGGAGACTCTCTCCCCCGTGTCTTTCTGTATCTGATAGACCTGGTCCAGCATCTCCGAGGGCCGGAGGTTCCTGACCAGACCGTCAAGCGTGGATGCACAGAAACGGCAGCCCATGCGGCAGCCTACCTGGGAAGAAATGCAGACGGAATTTCCGTATTTATACCGCATCAGCACGCTCTCGATCACATTGCCGTCGGACAGCCCGAACAGATATTTGCGGGTCCCGTCCAGCGCGGAAACCTTCACTTCCACGATCCGAAGGGGGCAGAGCTCGTAATCCTGCTCCAGCCGCCCGCGCAGGGACAGGGGAAGATTGCTCATCTCGTCAAAGGAGGACGCCTGCTTTTCATGCAGCCACCGGAAAATCTGGCCGCCCCGGTAGGCCGGCTGCCCCATGCGCCCCAGCTCTTCCGTCAGCTCCTCCCGGCTGAGGGACCGGATGTCGGTCTTCCGGTCTGCCTGTTCCGCCGTCATGATGATCTTCCTCCCTCCTGCCGTCTTTTGCCCGTTTTCCGGACCGCGGCGCCGTTTTCTCAGCTTTCTTTCGCAGGCGGCGCTTCCCTGCGGCCCGGCTGCGGCTTTCCGGCCGCCCGCCTGCAGCCTCCCGGCTGCCCGCTCCGCCCAGGCCCCGGCTGGTTCACGCTTCTGTCTTTCTCCGCATCACCGCCAGGAAAAAACCGTCGCAGGGATACCGGCCCGGGAACAGCTGCAGATATCCCTTTGCCAGGCTCTCCTCCCCGCCGAAGCCTTCCAGACGCCCGCGGATATCCGCCGGTTCAAACGGGAACTCCCGCAGAAACCAGTCCCGGTTTTCCTCATTTTCCTCTTTCGTCACCGTGCAGGTGCTGTATACCAGCGTACCGCCCGGTTTCACACAGCGCCAGACCACGGACAGGATCTCCCGCTGCAGGGCAGCCAGCGTCTCCACGTCCTCCGGCCGGATCCTGGCCTTGATATCCGGTTTCCTGCCGATAACGCCAAGACCGGAACAGGGCAGATCCGCCAGCACCACGTCGGCCCGGCCGGTCATCGTCTCGTCCGGCACCCGGGCGTCCCAAACCGCTACCTCCGCCTGCCCGCCGTAGCCGCAGCGGGCCAGATTTTCCCCGATCAGGGCTGCCTTCCGTTCGCTGATATCCCGCGCGTACACCCGGCCGGTTCCCTGCAGAATCGACAGCGCGTGGAGCGTCTTCCCTCCCGGCGCGCCGCACACATCCAGAACCGTATCTCCCTTCCGGATGCCGGCGGCCTTCGCCACGCAGGCGGAACCCGGATCCTGCGCCGTGATCAGCCCCTTCCGGAACGCTTCCAGCGCCTCCATATGATCCACATGCTCCAGATACAGCAGGTCGTCCGCGTAAGGATGCTCCGTCACGGTCACGCCCTGGCTCTGCAGGCTGAGGCGGATCTCGTCCTTGCCCGCCCGGTCCAGATGGCACCGGACGCTTATGGGCCGCTGTTCCAGAAACGCCCGCAGCATCCCCCCGGTAATCTCCGGTCCGTACTGGGCCTCCCACCGGTCAATCAGCCAGCGGGGCATGGAATACCGAATGGAATCATCCGGAAACACAAACTTCCCTTTCTGCCTGGATACACTCCGCAGAACGCCGTTCACATAACCGGAGAGTCCCTGAAACCGACGCTTCTTCGCCAGCTTCACCGCCTCGTTGCAGACGGCGGCGTCCGGTATCCGGTCCATATAAAGGATCTGGTACGCCGACATCCGAAGGAGACAGCGGATCAGCGGCTTCATCCGTTCTGTGGCGGTGCGGGAGACCTGATCCAGGATCCAGTCGATCTGGATCCGGTACTCCAGGGTCCCTTCGGCCACGCGGGTGACAAAGGCCCGGTCCTGTTTTTCCAGGTACTGGTATTTTCCCAGCGCCTGTCCCAGGACCACATGGCTCAAACCGCCCCGCTCCAGAATCTCCATCAGGATATCCAGGGCCAGCTCCCGGCAGCCGCACTCAGTCACGTCTTCTTCCTCCAAACAGAATGATCAGACGCAGGAGCTGCAGGATCGATCCCGCGGCCGCCGCCACATAAGTCAGGGCCGCGGCCCCCAGCACTTTCCGGGTCTGCGACACCTCGTCCCCGTGAAGGATGCCGATCCGGTCCAGAAGCGTCACCGCCCGGCGGGAAGCGTTAAATTCCACCGGCAGCGTTACCAGCTGGAACAGAACCACCAGCACGAACATCCAGATGCCGATATTCACGATCGTGCTGCCGGCCCCGCCGATCAGAAGACCGATCAGGATCAGGGGCCAGGACAATGTGCTGCCGAAATTCGCCACCGGCACAAACGCCGCCCGCAGCCGGAGAGGCGCATACGCCTCGTTGTCCTGCATCGCGTGGCCGCACTCATGGGCCGCCACCCCGATGGCCGATACCGACGCGGAGCCATAGACCGCGTCCGACAGGTTCACGGTTTTGGTTCTGGGGTCGTAATGGTCCGTCAGCTGTCCGGAGATATGCTGAACCGTCACATCGAAGATCCCCTGGGAATTCAGGAGACGTCTGGCCGCCTCCGCGCCGGTCATGCCGGTCATGCTGCGGACGCCGGAATATTTTTTAAATGTGCCGTTGACGCGGGCAGACGCCCACATGGACAGCGCCGCGCCGATCAGCACCAGAATGATCGTAGGATCGAAACCATAATAACCATACATGTTGAAACCGCTCCTTTCTGCCGTATCCCCGCCGCTTCCCGGAGGATCTCCGCGTTCTTACGGTATCCGCGGCGGTTCTGTCAACCGGGCGCTCGCGGCCGGCCGTTCTCCCTGCCGCGCTCTCGTCTGTCCGGCTCTTCCCCGCGCTTCTATTCTGCCGGGGCTTTCTCAAAAACCGTATGCTCCGTCACCGGATAGCCGCGCAGAAACGCGTCCACGTCCATCCGCTTTTTCCCCTCCGGCTGCAGCGAAAGCAGGGCCAGGGTCCCTTTCCCTGTCTTCACATAAAGCAAAGCTTTCTCCGCCCGCACCGCTTCGCCGCAGACGCCGTCGTACTCTTCCCCGACGATCCGGGCTTCCCAGATTTTCAGGGTCTTCCCTTCCCAATGGGTATAGGTCCCGGGCCAGGGATTCAATCCCCGGATCAGCCGCTCAATGGCCGCCGCTTCCATGGTCCAGTCGATATCACCCATGGTCTTCTTCAGCATTTTCGCATAGCGGGTGTCCGTCTCTCCCTGAGGTCTGGGCGCCGCCGTGCCGTCCTCCAGCTTTTTCAGCGTCGATACGATCAGTTCCGCGCCCAGCCGGCTCAGCCTGTCGTGGAGACTGCCGCCCGTCTCGTCCTCCGCAATGGGGATCTCCGCCTGTTCCAGGATATCTCCCGTGTCCAGTCCCGCGTCCATCCGCATCGTCGTCACGCCGGTGACGGTCTCGCCGTCGATGATCGCCCACTGGATCGGCGCGGCCCCCCGGTACTTCGGAAGCAGCGAGGAATGTACGTTGACGCAGCCCAGGGGCGGGATGTCCAGCACCTCCTGCGTGAGGATCTGCCCGAAGGCCGCCACCACCATAACGTCAGGGGCCAGGCCTTTCAATACTTCCACGAATTCCGGGGTCCGCACCTTCTCCGGCTGATAAACGGTCAGTCCCAGCTCCAGGGCTTTCTCCTTCACCGGCGTCATCAGCACCGCCTTGCCGCGGCCTTGGGGCTTATCCGGCTGCGTCACCACGCCCGCGACCTGATGGCCGGCCGAAACCAGGGCCTCCAGGATCGGCACCGCGAAATCCGGCGTCCCCATAAACACGATTCTCATGCTTCCTCCCCGCTTTCCTCTTCCTCCAGTTCCGAATTGTCATGGAGACCGTCCTCCGCCAGCTCGACGTACAATTTCCCATGGAGATGGTCGACCTCATGGCAGATGCAGCGGGCCAGAAGTCCCTCCGCCTCCAGTTCATAAGGCTTCATGTGCTCGTCCAGCGCCCGGACCTTCACCTTCTCCGGCCGCGTCACGATGCCGAATTTGCCGGGGACGCTTAAACAGCCCTCATGCCCCGTCTGGCTGCCCTCGCGGGACAGGATCTCCGGATTGACCAGCACATACTGGTTCCCGTCCTCCACATCGATCACCACGATCTGTTTCAGGATCCCTACCTGGGGAGCCGCCAGGCCCGCGCCGTTCTGCTCGTACATGGTTTCGAACATGTCTCCGATCAGCATTGACAGCCTGGGGGTCATGAATTTCACCGGCTTGCATTCCTTCGTCAGTATCTCGTCTCCCATGGTCCTTACATTTCTGATTGCCATTGCACCCTCCTCTTTCCATTTCCGCCTGTGCCGGCGGCCGTCCCCTTGCCCTTATGTTCAATGCGCCGCGCTCCGCAGTCTCCCGCCGGGAAGCGCTGCGTTCTCTTACGCAAGATCATACTGCATCATGACATGCGAAAACCAGGACGCCTGTCCGCTTCTCGCCTCCAGTTCATCCTTGATCTTTATTAGTATATCATACTTTTCCTGTTTCAAGTATAAATTTTTTCTATAGATATCATTAACTTTGTAGACCGGCGCTTCCGCGGGCCCGATCAGCTCGATCCGGCCGGCCCGCTCCAGCCCGGCCACCCAGCCGTAAAGCGCGTTCACCGCCTCGTTCAGGACCGCTTCCTCCCTCGACGAAACCAGCACCGACAAAAGCCCGCAGGCCGGCGGATAATGGAGCACCTGCCGGTAGGCCATCTCCTGCCGGTAAAAGGCCTCGTAATCCTGGCTGGCGGCGCAGACAATGCTGTAATGCTCCGGGCTGTAGGTCTGGATGATCACCTGCCCCGCCGCCTCGTCCCGCCCGGCGCGGCCCGCCGCCTGGGTCAGCAGCTGAAAGGTCCTCTCCCCGCACCGAAAATCCGCCGAATACAGGGACAGATCCGCCGCCAGGACGCCCACCAGCGTCACCCGGGGGAAGTCATGGCCCTTCACGATCATCTGCGTGCCCACCAGAATGTCCGCCTCCCCGTCCGCAAATGCCGCGAGGATCTCCTCATGCCCGCCTTTTTTCGACGTGGTATCCAGATCCATCCGCAGGACCCTGGACGCGGGAAACATGTTCCGCACCAGCTCTTCAATTTTCTGCGTCCCGGCGCCGAAACCCGCAATATAGGGCGAGCCGCAGGAGGGACATTTCTTCGGCGGACGCGCCTGGTACCCGCAGTAATGGCAGACCAGGCTGCCGTTTTTGTGGAGCGTCAGGGTCACGTCGCAGTGAGGACATTTTAACGCCTGCCCGCAGGAACGGCAGGACATGAAATTGGCGTAGCCCCGCCGGTTCAGAAACAGCATGACCTGGTTCCCCTGCCCCAGCTGCTCCTCCATCGCCTCCTGCAGGGCCCGGCTGAAAATAGATTTGTTGCCTTCCCGCAGTTCCTTCCGCAGATCCGCCACCGTGACCCGGGCCATACGGCTCCCGGGCCTGGCCCGTTTCGTCAGACGGTACAGGCGGTACCTGCCCGCCATCGCCCTGGAATAGGCCTCCAGAGACGGGGTCGCGCTTCCCAGAACCAGAGCGGCCCCGGTCAGCTCCGCCAGCTTCTGCGCCGTCTCTCTGGCATGGTACCGGGGGGATAATTCGCTCTTATACGCCGTCTCGTGCTCTTCGTCCAGGATAATCAGGCCCAGATTCGAAAACGGCGTAAACAGGGCCGAACGGGGACCGATCATCACTCCGGCTTCGCCGCTCCTGGCGCGTTCAAACTGATCGTAGCGTTCTCCGGCGGACAATCTGGAATTGACCACCGCCACCCGGCTGCCGAAATTCCGGTAGAAACGCAGCACCGTCTGGTAGGTCAGGGCGATCTCCGGGATCAGCACGATCGCCTGCCGGCCCTGCGCCAGCACATGACGGATCAGTTCCATATACACCTCTGTTTTGCCGCTGCCGGTCACGCCGTAGAGCAGACAGGTCTGCCGGTCTCCCGCGTCGTAGCGTCTGCAGAAATCCGCGGCGACGGCCCTCTGCTCCGGATTCAGCGTAAGAGGAGCCCCGGTCTCCGGACCTCCCGCTCCATCCCCGCCGTTTCCAAGCTTTTCCATGGAAAGCACCGGGTCCCGCCAGATCTGCTGCGATTCCAGCGCCAGCACGCCCTTCTCCAGCAGGGGCTTTATGACGCCCGCCGCAAGGTGCATCTGACGGACCGCCACGCCGTAAGGGATCCGCGGATTATCCAGAAACGCCCTGAGCAGACGCTCCCTGGCCCTGTATTTTTTACGCCCGGCCTCTTCCGCCGCCTCCCGCAGCTCTTCCCGGCTCAGGCGGCAGACCAGCACGCGGTCCTCCCGCCGCCGCACCGACTGTTTCACGGGAAGCACGGTTTTTAGCGCCTGGTTCATCGTGGAACCATAATATTCCTTCATCCACCATGCCAGCTGAATCAGCTGCGATTCCGCCGTCACGCTGCCGGTCACCACGCCGGCCACATCCTTGATCTGCTCCGGCGCCCATTCCGTCCGGTCCGTAACCTCCACCACGTAGCCGGTGCGCAGACGGTTTCCCGCGCCGAAGGGGACGCGGACCTGCACGCCGGCCCGGATCTGCCCCTCCAGCGGTTTCGGGATCCGGTACTGAAAGGTCCGGTCTACTTTTTCATGGGAAATATCAATGATGATATTGGCATACATAATCTGCCGCTTCTCCTAAATTCATGCTGTTGGAACCTTTCAGCAGGATGCAGTCGCCCTTTCTCAGCTCCGAAACGATCCATTTTTCCATGGCGTCTTTCTCCGCTTCGCCGAAATGGACCGTCCGAAGTCCGGGATTTTCCGCGGCCGCCGCCTCTCCCAGTTCTTTCGCCAGCGCGCCGTAGGTCACCAAAAGCCCGATCTCCTTGCGGGCCAGGTACCTTCCCACCTCCCGGTGGAAACGGGCGCTCTCCTCCCCCAGTTCCTTCATATCCGCCAGCACCGCGATCCTGCGGCTGCAGTCCTTTACCGAGTCCAGAATGTCAATAGCGCCTTTCATGGACACCGGATTGGCGTTGTAGGTATCGTCGATCAGCGTAATCCCGTCCAGATAATGGAGCTGCTGCCGTCCCTTCATCCCCGCGAATTCGCCCAGGGACCGGGCCGCGTCCTCAAGCGGCACGCCGAAAAGATCCGCCGCCGCCAGCGCCGCCATGGCATTCAGGATCTGATGGGCTCCCATCACCCTGAGGCGCACCGGAATGCGGCGCGCCTCGGCCTGCGGATTCCTTCTGCAGACGGCCGTAAAGGTCGGGAACCCGTTCTCCAGCCGGATCTCCTCCGCCCGGTAGCCGCAGTTTTCGCCCGTGCCATAGTAAACCGTCTCAAATCCTTCCCTGGCCTTCGCGTTCTTCAGCCAGGGATCGTCGCCGTTTAACAGCAGAATGCCGCCGTCCTTCAATCCGTCCTGGATCGTCATTTTTTCATGGAAAATATTCTCCTGCGATCCCAGCTGTTCCATATGGGCCACGCCGATATTGGTGATCACCGCCATATCCACACGGGCCATCTGCGCGATCACCGTCAATTCGCCCGGTTCGCTCATGCCCAGCTCGATGACGCCGATCTGGTCCTCCCGGCTGATTCCGGAAATCGTTGCCGGGACGCCGATCTGGCTGTTCAGATTCCCGGTCGTCTTGTAGACCCGCAGCCCCGCCGACAGCGCCGCCGCCACCATCTCCTTCGTCGTGGTCTTGCCCACGCTTCCGGTAATCCCGATCAGCGGAAGCGTCAGCCTGCCGCGGTAATAACGCCCGATATCCTGAAGCGCCTTTCTGGTATCGGGAACCGCGATCCAAGCTTTCCCGGCGTTCTTTCCGTCCGCCCATACCGCCGCGTCTTCTGTTTTGTGCTCGCCGGTCAATGTGGCCGCGGCCCCGTTTGCAAGGGCCTGCGCAATGAACCGGTGGCCGTCCGCTTTCTCACCTTTTAAGGGCACGAACAGATCGCCGTCCTGCATTTTCCGGGAATCCCAGCCGATCCCGGTCACCGGCGTCCCGGGATCGCCGCACAGCAGCGTGCCGCCGCAGGCCTCCAGCAAATCCTTTACTTTTATATCCTGCATGTTGGCTCCTCACTTTCCAATTCCTCGATCACTTCTTCGATGACCTTCCGGTCCAGAAACGGATAGCGCACGCCCGCAATTTCCTGGTAATCCTCGTGCCCTTTTCCGATCACCGCGATCAGGTCCCCCGGCTGCGCGTGCCGGATGCTGTAGCGGATGGCCTCCCGCCGGTCCGGGATCTCCACGAACGCGCCGCCTGTCTTTTCCATGCTGCCGCGGATATCGGCCAGAATATCCTCCACCCGCTCATACCGCGAATTGTCCGCCGTCAGGATGCACAGGTCCGCCAGCCGCCCGCCGATCTCGCCCATGGCGTAGCGCCGGTCTTTCGAACGATTCCCCCCGCATCCGAAAACGCAGACCAGGCGCTTCGGATGGTAGTCCCGCAGGGTCCGCAAAAGGCTTTCCATGCTGACCGCGTTGTGGGCGTAATCCACCAGCACCGTACAGCGCGCGGACGTATGCACGATCTCCATGCGCCCGCTCACATACAGATGCTCCAGCGCGTGGCAGACCCGTTCTTCCGGCAGATCCAGGAAACTGCAGACCGCTGCCGCCGCCAGGGCGTTGTAAACGTTGAACCGCCCGGGAATGTTGACCCGCAGCCCCAGCTCATACCGCCCGCGGATCTGAAAATCCAGCCCCACGAATTCCGGCGTGAAGATGTAGCGGATTTCGTTCGCCATAAAATCTGCCGGATGGTCCAGAGCAAACGTATAAAAGCGGCGTTTCGGCACGCTCTCCAGCTTATTTTCAGATTGAACGGTTTGTTCATAAAAATCATGAGCAACGCCGCTACCCGGCGCGCTTTCCAGCTTATTTTCAGAGCCGCAGACGCCCGCCGCTTCATCCCCGCCATGCTCCGTCCCGCCGTACGCCGCCTCCAGGATCTCCTCAAAATGCTCGTCGTCCCGATTGACCAGGCAGACCCGGCAGTGTTTCAGCAGCTGGGACTTGCACCACAGATATTCCGCAAAATCCGCGTGCTCTCCCGGTCCGATATGGTCGTTGGAAATATTGGAAAATACGCCGTAATCAAACTCAATCCCGTCGGTCCGGTGCATCTTGACGCCCTGGGACGACACCTCCATGATCATGTACTCGCACCCCTCTTCCGCCATCTGTGCGAAATAACGGTGCAGCTCATAGGATTCCGGCGTGGTGTTGACTGTCGGATAGGTGTGTTCCCCGATCACGGCCCCCGCCGTTCCGATCAGGCCCGCCTTCTTTCCGGACGCCTCCAGGATCGCCTTGATCATATAGGTAATGGTCGTCTTCCCCTTCGTGCCGGTGACGCCGATACAGACCAGCTTCCTGGCCGGATAGCCGAAACGGGCGGCCGACAGACGGGCGAGGGCCGCGCGACTTTCGTCCACCAGGATCACCGTCGTATCTTCCGGCATTTCCTTCAGGGCCTGTTCTTCCGGTGCCCGTTCTACCACCAGCACACGCACGCCTTTTTCCAGCACCTGGGGAATATAGGCGTGGGAGTCGCTTCTGGTCCCCACCATACAGACAAACACGGCCCCCGGCGACGCTTTCCGGGAATCGTAAATCACCTCCGATACCTCCGCGTCGGCGCTGCCTTTCAGCACCCGATACTCCAGGCCGGACAAACCTTCCGCTATCTTCATGCAAAACCTCCATCTATCCTATGTTTTATCATATTCACGACCCGCCCGGCCGGTCCCGCCGTTTCCCGCGGGGAGTCCATCCGCACGGCTGTGCCCCCGTTCTCCGGACAGAAAAGGAGCGCTGCCGGTCCGTTCGCATCCCCGCCGACGTTTTCCGCAGGAGAATCCATCCCCACCGCCGGAATCCCGTTCCCCGGACAGAAAAGGAGCGCTGCCGGTCCGTCCGCATCTCCGCCGCCGTTTTCCGGAACGGAACGGCCCGGAACCGGTCTTCTCCCGGATCCCTCCGCCCCGCCGGACCAGCCGCGGAAAGATGGCATTCCCGCGTACAGCGCTCCCCTTTCACCGGCCGCTGGAACGTTCCGGGCCCTTCACGCTACAGGCCGCTCAGAACAGTCCCACGATCTTTCCGTCTTCATTTACATCGATATTGTCCGCCGCCGGCTTCTTCGGAAGTCCCGGCATGGTCATGATGGAACCCGTGATGGCCACCACGAAACCGGCCCCCGCCGACACATACACGTCGCGGACATTAATCCGGAATCCGGACGGGCGGCCCAACTTATTCGGATCGTCCGACAGCGAATACTGGGTCTTCGCCATGCAGACCGGCATCCGCCCGAAGCCCATAGCCTCGATCTGCTTTAAAGCCTTGGCCGCCGCCGGCGCGTAGTCCACGCCGTCCGCGCCGTAGATCTCCTTCGCCACCGTCGCGATCTTCTCCGCCAGGCTCAGTTCGTCGCCGTACGGCGGATGGTAATGGCTCTCTTTCGTCTCCAGCGTCCCGATGACCTTGCCCGCCAGCGCCTCGCCGCCTGCGCCGCCTTTGGCCCAGACCTCGGACAGGGCGAACTCGCAGCCCCTCTGCTCGCAGAAATCGCGGATATAGGCGTATTCTGCCTCCGTGTCCGTCAGGAAGGAATTGAGCGTCACCACCACCGGCACGCCGTATTTCTGAATATTCTCGATGTGCTTCTCCAGATTGACGATGCCTTTCGCCAGGGCCCCCAGGTTTTCCGTGCCCAGCTCAGTCTTCGGCACGCCGCCGTTGTATTTCAGGGCCCGGACTGTCGCTACCAGAACCACCGCGTCCGGCTTCAGACCCGCCATGCGGCACTTGATATCCATGAATTTCTCCGCGCCCAGATCCGCGCCGAAGCCCGCCTCCGTCACCACGATGTCCGCCAGCTTCAGGGCCGTCTTCGTCGCCCGCACGCTGTTGCAGCCGTGGGCGATATTGGCGAAAGGCCCGCCGTGGACCATGGCCCCGTTATGCTCCAGGGTCTGGATCAGGTTCGGCTTGATCGCGTCCTTCAAAAGGGCGGCCATTGCGCCGACCGCGTTCAGATCTTTGGCCGTCACCGGCTCGCCCGCGTAATTGTAAGCCACGATAATGCGGCCCAGGCGTTCTTTCAGATCCGCCATATTCTCCGCCAGGCAGAGGATCGCCATGATCTCCGAAGCCACCGTGATGATGAAATGATCCTCCCGCACGAAACCGTCGGCTTTCGCGCCCAGGCCGATCACGATATTTCTGAGGGCGCGGTCATTCATGTCCATGCAGCGTTTCCAGAGCACCTGCCGGGTGTCGATGCCCAGAGAATTGCCCTGCTGGATATGATTGTCCAGAAGCGCCGCCAGCAGATTGTTGGCCGAGGTGATCGCGTGGAAATCCCCGGTAAAATGCAGGTTCAGATCCTCCATCGGCACCACCTGGGCATAGCCGCCTCCGGCCGCCCCTCCCTTGATGCCGAAGCAGGGCCCCAGGGACGGCTCCCGCAGCGCCAGCATGGTCTTCTTTCCCAAACGGTTCAGCGCGTCCGCCAGGCCGATGCTGGTCGTCGTCTTGCCCTCGCCGGCCGGCGTCGGATTGATGGCCGTCACCAGGACCAGCTTCCCGTCCGGGCGGTCCTTCACCTGCTCCCACAGCTCGTCCGTCAGCTTGGCCTTGTACTTCCCGTAAAGCTCCAGATCGTCCTCGGCGATCCCGTAGGCCCGGGCCACGTCCCGAATCGGCAGCATGTCCGCTTCCTGTGCAATCTGAATGTCTGTTTTCATGTGTTTCCTCCTTCTTTAAAAGTGTGAGTCCCGTTGTTTCTATATTTCTGCCGTCCGTGTGAGGAACCGCATTTTCCGCTAACGCCCGTCCCGCAGCATGGCGTCAAATTCTTCCAGCGTCATCAGGATCTGCCTGGGCTTCGTGCCCTCTCCGTCGCTCACGACGCCCGCCTCCGCCAGCTGGTCCATGATCCTGGCCGCCCGGTTGAAGCCGATCTTAAACATCCG
The DNA here is from genome assembly GCA_947626915.1 of uncultured Lachnospiraceae bacterium. Classification (GTDB taxonomy): domain Bacteria; phylum Bacillota; class Clostridia; order Lachnospirales; family Lachnospiraceae; genus UBA3402. The sequence goes on along the minus strand of CANQUA010000002.1, from coordinate 35,765 downwards.
CTGCACATTGCCGATGGACGCTTTCTCTTTTTCAATAATGAATCGTCCCGCCTGGGCGAAATACTCGTCCCGGTCGCTGCCGCCTCTGGGCGATGCCCCCTGCGACATGGCGATCCGGCTCTCGATCTCCGGATCCGCCTCCGTCTCCAATCCCTGCTGCTTCAAAAATTCCGCGACCTGGGATACCTCGCTGTCCGACACGAACGCGCCCTGGACGCGCAGCGGCTTGGGAATGCCTGACGGATAAAACAGCATGTCGCCCTTGCCCAGCAATTTCTCCGCGCCCACCATATCCAGAATCGTGCGGGAATCCACGCCGGAGGACACTGCAAACGCGATGCGGGACGGCACGTTGGCCTTGATCAGACCCGTGATCACGTTGACCGACGGCCTCTGGGTCGCAATGACCAGATGAATCCCGGCCGCGCGGGCCAGCTGGGCCAGACGGCAGATGGAATCCTCCACCTCGCCCGGCGCTACCATCATCAGATCCGCCAGCTCGTCGATGATAATGACGATCTGCGGCAGCTTCACCGGCTTGTTTTCGTCTTCCACATCCCCAATGGCCGCCACTTTCGCGTTATAGCCCTTCAGGTCGCGGACGTTGTACTGGGCGAATTTCTTATAGCGGTCTTCCATCTCCGCCACGGCCCAGTTCAGCGCGCCGGACGCCTTTTTCGGATCCGTCACCACCGGGATCAGCAGATGGGGGATCCCGTTATAAACGCTCAGCTCCACCACCTTCGGGTCCACCATGATCAGCTTCACGTCGTCCGGACTGCTCTTGTAAAGAATGCTCATGATCAGCGTGTTGATGCAGACCGATTTTCCGGAACCGGTCGCGCCCGCGATCAGCAGATGGGGCATCCTGGCGATGTCCGCCACGATCACCTGGCCGCCGATGTCCTTACCCACCGCGAACGTCAGCCTGGATTCGCTGTTCTTAAACGCGTCGTCCTCCAGAAGCTCCCGCAGATACACCGCGTTTTTTTCCTTGTTCGGCACCTCGATGCCCACGGCGGATTTGCCGGGGATCGGCGCCTCGATGCGGATGTCCGCCGCCGCCAGGCTCAGCTTGATATCGTCGGCCAGGCCCACGATGCGGCTGACCTTCACGCCCTGCTCCGGATGCAGTTCATACCGGGTAACGGACGGCCCGCAGCTTACATTGGTCACCGTCACGCCCACGCCGAAATCCCGCAGGGTCTGCTGCAGCTTGATCGCGGTCTCCCGGTACTCCTTGTCGGACTGGGACGCGGTCTTGCCGGCCTCTCTCTTCAACAGGTTCAAGGGCGGGAAAACGTATTCCTTCTTAACTGCCGGCTTCTTCTCCGCCTGCACGCTCACGCCGCCTGTTTTCTCCTCCGCGGCTTCCCGCCGCTTTTCCTCCAGCTTTTTCTGCAGAAGTTCCGTATCGCTCTCAATGATCTTGCCTGTCGTCGTGACGACCCGCTTCGTGCCCTCTTCCACAGTCAGCGTACGGCCGGCGTCCCGTTCTCCCGAAACCCTGCCGTTCTGCCCGCCGCCGTTTTCCTCCGGCGGGCCTCCGACGCTGACCTCCTGCCAGTCGCCGTCATCCTCTTCTCCGGCCCGGAAAGTCTCCTCCGCGCCGTAGCCGGCTCCCGTTTTCACGTTCCGCCCGGACGCCGCCCAATCATCCGTCTGTGCATACCTGACGCCGAACTCCAGGTCCTGTCCGCTGCCGGTCTCTTCCGTATCGCCGTCTCCGAAACTTCCGTTCGCTTCCTCTGCGTATCTGCCGGTCTCCCGGTCAAAGGCTCCGCCTGCTTCCCCGGCATGACCGCGGGAACCGTCCTCTTTCCGCGTCACATCCTCATAGCGGTATCGCTCCGCCCTGCTTCCGGCCGCGGGCAGCTCCTCCCGGCCGCGGCGCTCTGACGGTTCATAATCATCGCCCCGGTACATGACGGCAGGATCCTCTTCCTGCCGATGCAGCGGAACAATCCTGTCGTCCGGCTCTTTCTCCGGGCCGTTCCATGTGCCGGACAGTTCCTCCACCCTTACATTCTCGGCGTCGAAGGGGGCCGTATCGTCCTCCGTATCTATGTATGCCGGCGGCCGCGTGATATTGCCGGTAAATACATCCGCCTGATCGCGGACGCTCCTGTTCCTGTTCTTATAAGAATCCGGGAGAAGCTCGTCCATAAACGCCTGATTGCCCAGCTCCGGATCAAATTCTCTTGGAGCAGGCTTTTTCTCCCTTGCCTTCCCGCCTCTGCCCGTTTTCCGGGATACTTCCGGGATCTGCACGGCGCCGCCCGTCTCCGCGATGCCGGCGTCCTCTTCTTCCCCGGAATCGTAAGCTTCCCCGGAACCGCCTGCATACCGCTTCTCTGCAGAACCGCCGTCCGCGTAAGCTTCCTCTTCCGCCCCGCCGTCCGTTCCCTCGTCTGCCTCCTCTTCCTGCCGGGACTGTTCCAGCTTGGTGGAATTCAGATTCACGCCCCGGACCTTTTTCTCTTCCCGAAGGCGCCGCCGCTCCTCTTTCTTCTCCTCATGAATCACCCGCCGCCGGTCCGCATCCTCCCTGGCGTACTGATACGCCCGGCCGCCGCCCCGCTTCACCGCGGACACCACCGATTTCTCCGTGATGCAGACGACGCTGATGACCAGTCCCACAAACAGGATCAGATACGCTCCGATGGTTCCCAATACGGAACCGATGCCCATGACCAGGAAACCTCCCAGAGCGCCGCCGCCCATACCGCCCTGGGCGCACCTGGCATAGATCTCACTGATCTTCTGCCCTTCCGTATAACCGGCTCCCAGCATCAGTTCCGCCAGGCCGCAGAGCACGCAGAGCCCCAGTACCACGGCGATCATCTTGAACCGGGCGCGGACGCTCTGAAGATTCGCCAGAAGAAAGCAGGTCCCTGCAAACAAAAGCAGCGGAAACAGATAGCCGATCATGCCGAACACTCCCAGCTGTACGGAGCGCAGAGTATCCCCCAGCTTCCCGCACAGATGGAAATTGCTCAAAAATAAAAGCACCGATACCGCGAATACCGCGATGATCGAGATCTCCGATACCAGAAAATCCTCGTCCTCCTCCGGTTCCGGTTCGGGAACGCGGCGGCTTTTCGTATTCTGCTTCGTGCCTGATTTCGTATTTGCTTTCGCGCTTCCGCCGGACCGGGCGCCTGACTTTGCCCCCGGCCTGGTCCCCGCGCTCCCGCCGGATGTTTTTCTTTTGTTCCCCGTATTACTGCTGCTTGTCCTTCCAGCCACTGCGATTCTGCCTCCTTACCAATTCCCATTCCTTTCCTAGTATACAGAAAATCAGAAGAAATTGCAATGAGGATTTCTTTCTGATCTTCGCGGGGCCTCCCGGATCATCTGATGGAGCTTCCGCAGCGCTTCCCGGATCCCGCCCACCTCATCGATCAGGCCGTGCTCCACCGCCTCTTTGCCCACCAGCACGGTGCCCAAATCCCTGGTCAGCATTTTCGTGTTCAGCATCAGGCTCTTCACCTGGTCGTAGGTGATCCGGGCGTGACCGGCGATAAAATTCAGGATCCGGTCCTGGATCATCTCGAAATACTCGTAGGTCTGGGACGCGCCGATCACCATGCCGCTCATGCGCACCGGATGGACCATCATCGTCCCCGTAGGCACGATAAAGGAATAATCCGTGGAGACGGCCAGGGGCACGCCGATGGAATGGCTGCCGCCCAGTACCAGCGACACCGTCGGAACGCTCAGCGACGCGATCATTTCCGCGATGGCCAGGCCGGCGTCCACATCGCCGCCGGACGTATTCAAAAGCACCAGAAGTCCTTCCACCTCGTCGTTATCCTCAATGGCTGCCAGGCTCGGCAATACATGGTCGTATTTCGTCGTCTTGCTGTTGCCCGGCGCGTTTTCATGTCCCTCCACCTCGCCGATGATGGACAGCAGATGGATCTTTTCCCGGCGCGCATTGCCGTCCAGCGTCATCTGCCCATATTCTTCCAGCTTTTCGTCCTGCGTCTGTCCGGTCTCTTTTGCCGTTCTTTTGGCGTCCTGCTTCTCGTTCATGGGGTGCTCCTTTGCAAATATGATCGTTCTGCGCGGTCCGCTGACCGCCCCAATCCTATTTTGCATAGCAGCGCCGTTTTTTATACCATCATTCAGCGCCGCGCCGTTTTTCACAGACGTTAATAGGCGCCCCTTTTCAAAAGGTACCGCAGATAAGCGAACGTCTTCTTCTCGCCCTCCCGGCTGAGCATGATAAGGATATGCTCCAGCAGGCGGCTGGTATCCGGATGCATCACCGGCTTCACATGGGGCCTCTCCCAGGTATAATACTCCAGGGGACTGGAATCGGTATACTCCTTCCCGCGGTAGACCCGGCAGGCGGCGATCCGGTCCATGACCATCTCCGCCACGTAATTCACCGGCATCTTCTGCCCGACCAGCCCTTTCGGCTCCCCCAGCGAAAAATCCAGCCAGTATTCAAAATGATGCTTATTTCTCCCTTTATGGTGGAGCCAGGCCAGGGAATACCCTTTTTCCTCCCGCTCCGCCGCGTTGGGGCTGCGGGTCCCCTGGTAGTATTTCACGCCGGTCCAAAACTCCTCCGGAGAATATTTCGACAGATCGTGCAAAAGCCCCTGACGGTACAGCCCGACGCGGAAACAATTCCGCATCACCAACAGCTTATGCTCTGTAATGGTTGCAAAGTGGCGCCATACGTTCAGCCATTTCACGAGGTATTCCCCCCTTTCGTCCTTCCGTTCCTAAAATCTTTGTACTTAATTCAATACTTTTTCGAATATTTACATGAAAATATTTGACACTATTTTACAATTATGCTATTCTTAGTGCAGTTGCGTTATTTGCAACAGCCACACTATTTCATTTTGGAGGTATCATCATGAGCAAAGGTACAGTTAAGTGGTTTAACAACCAAAAAGGTTACGGCTTCATCTGTGACGAGAACGGCAAAGACGTATTCGTACATTATTCAGGTCTTAACATGGAAGGCTACAAGACCCTGGACGAAGGCGCCGCTGTTGAATTCGACGTAGTAGAAGGCGCGAAAGGACCACAGGCTACCAATGTAACAAAACTTTAATCAGCAGTGTACCTTTATTTATGTAGTATCAATACAGACACACCGTGCATGATTACGATTCAGAGCCACCCGCAGGGATGGCTCTTTTCGTTTTTCACGCGGCTTCCGCTTCCGGACGATTCTCCTGCCGGCCGCTCTTTCAGAATACCCCGCCGCGCCGCTGCCCTATTAGGACCCCGGCTCCGCCCTCAGACCGCTACCGCGCCGCTTTCGCCAGAAGCTCCCTCAGCTCCGGTATCTGGAAGGTATATTTCTTCCCGCAGAACTGGCACCCGGCTTCCACCGGTTTCCCATCGTCAATCATTTCCTGCAGATCCTTCCGCCCAATGCTGATCAGGGCTTTCTCCACCCTGGCTTTGTCGCAGCCGCAGTAAAAGCGCGTCTCCATCCGGTCCGTGATCTCCAGATCCAAATCCCCCAGAAGTTCCCGAAGCATATCCTCCGGCGTCATCCCCCGGTCCAGAAGCGCGGTCACAGAGGTAATGCCCGACAGCTTCTCTTCGATCGCAGCAGCCGCCTCATCCGACGCTCCCGGCATCATCTGAATGATAAAGCCGCCTGCCCGCCGCACCGTATTGTCCCGGTTCATCAGCACGCCCAGCGCTACCGAAGACGGCGTCTGCTCCGACGTGGCGTAATAATAGGTCAGATCCTCGGCGATCTCTCCGCTGACCAGGATCGTCTGTCCCACATAAGGCTCTTTCATGCCGATATCCTCGATCACGCTGAGCACGCCGACCCCCAGCGCGCCTCCCACGTCCAGCTTGCCCTGGGCGTTGGGCGGCAGCATCACCTGGGGATTCACCGCATAGCCTTTGACATTTCCCTTGGAATCCGCCGTCACGGTCAGACCTCCGATGGGACCGTCCCCCTGGATCCGGACCGTCAGCAGATCGTTCTCCCCTTTCATCATGCTTCCCATCATTCCCGCGGCCGTAAGCAGCCGTCCCAGCGCCGCGGTAGCGACCGGACTGGTATTATGGGCCTGCCTGGCATATTCCACCAGATCCCTGGTGGTGGATGCAAACGCGCGGACCTGCCCGCCGGCGGCCGCAGCGCGGATTATATAATCGTTCATATCGGTTCAACCCCTTTCCTGGCTGTCATGCTCCGTTTCCGGTTCTGTCTTTTTCGTTCCGGTATTCCCGTTCCCGGTGATTGTCTCTGTAGTTCCCGCTGTGATTGTCTCTGTGATTTCGCTGTGCCCCCCGCGCTGTACTTTCCGCTGTTTCTCCCGCCCGTCAGGGAAGCTTTTTCCCCCGCTCCCGCAGGATCACATAGATGCGCTCGCTCTCTTCTCCCGGCGCTTCCCTCGTAAACGCGTCGTAGGCCGTCACAAACTCCATACCGGCCTGTGCGGCCGCACGGCGGATCTCTTCCAGCTCATAGGCCCGCTGATAATGCACCTCGTCGCAGCGCCGGTACAGATCGCCCTCTTCCTGCAGAAACAAAGTCAGGCAGTATTCATTGATCCGGCTCTCCTCGTCGAAATAGTTTTCCCAGATAAAGCCGGAATCCTCCCTTGTCTCCGCGATCGTATCCTGGCCGATCACATTCCGATATTCATAAAGCGTATTCAGATCAAAAATAAACACGCCGCCCGGATCCAGGTAATTATTGACCAGCTTCAGGGTCGCCACCAGATCCTCATATTCCGTCAGATAATTCATGGTATCGCAGAGGCTGACGACGGCGGCCACGGTTCCGTAAAGCTCAAATTCTCTCATATCCTGAAGCAGATACAGGATGTCCAGGCCGGACCGGGCGCGCTTTTCCATGGCGGCCTGCAGCATTGCCTCCGACTGGTCGACCCCGATCATATCGTAACCGCGGCGCGCCAAAAGCTCCGTCAGATTTCCGGTGCCGCAGCCCAATTCCAGAACCAGGCCGTCCTTCACCCCGTAATCCGCCAGAAGCCCGCACAGATACTCCGCCCACTCTTCATAGGGCACATTGTCCATCCATTCGTCGTAAACCGACGCCAGCGCCGTATACGCGTCCATTCCCTGCCTCCCACAACAAAGGCAGAGCCCATCCGAACGATGCCTCTGCCTTAAAGGATCCTACTTGTTTCTGCCGCAGCACTTCTTATACTTCTTACCGCTGCCGCAGGGGCACGGGTCGTTGGGGAATATCTTCTGCGCTTTGCGGATGGTGCCGGACGCTTTCTGCTCCTTATACAGCTCTTTGCGCCGCTCCTCGCTTAAGATATCGTTCCACGCCGGCAGATTATAAAGCCAGTCCGCCTTAGCCGCGACCATATTGTAATACAGCTTCTCCGGATCGATCTCGATCTTCACCGGCGTATCCTCTTCCATGGTATCGATCGGATTCTCGTAGCCCTTCAGACTCTCGTTGATGCCGTCCAGAAAACCGGTCATGATCAGAATCTCCGTATTGTATTTCTCCGCCAGTTCCCTGACCGTGCCCTCGACCGCTTTCTCCGGCTCCGCCAGGATCTGCTCATAAATGCCTTTCTCAATGGCGAAATAGCCTTCCCACATTCTCTCTTTCTGCTTTGCGTCCAGTCCCTCGCCATAGGCCATATTCCGCCATGTCTCCAATAATGCCATGTCTCTTTCCTTCCTTTTCCTGCGATCTCACCTGTTATTTTCCTGCCGCCTGCGGCCTCTGTCCCGCGGGCCATACCTTAGTATATAACATGCGGCGGGTTTTTGCAACGGGATTTTCAGCGGCCTCGTTCACAGACGCCGCGTCTATTCTTTCTGCAGTTTCCGCACTGTCTCCGGAGGCAGCTCCAGGATCTGAGCGATCTTATCCGGCGAAAGCGTTCCATCGCTAAGGAACTTAACCGCAGCGTCTATGCGCCCCTCAGCCAGCCCAATTTCATGTCCCTCCGCCAGTCCAATTTCATGTCCCTCGGCCAGCCCTTCCTCCCGGCTCAGCCGTTTCTCATTCTGGATGTGCAGCTCCTCATCATATTCTTCCAGGATCATATCCGTCACCTCCGCACGGTTTTTCAAGAGAATATCCGCCAATATCCCATCCGCAATGCACTCGTCGATCGCCCGGTCCACGGCGGCGCGCAGCGTCATCCCCTCCATGCGGTACCGGCGGATCGCTTCCACCAGACGCGCATATTCAGACAGACGGCGGCAATTCTCCATCAATTCCCAATTATGCCCATGATTGATATTCACTACATGGGCAATGCATTCCAGCGCCGGGGCATATCTGCCCGCGGCGGCTATTCCCTGCCCCGCCGAACCCGCTCTGCTTTCCGCATCCGTTCCGGCGTCCCGCGCTCGTTCTCCACTGTCTGCAAATGAATCCGACAGCCTCAGCTCCTGACGGTCCGGCTGCTCTTTCGTCCCATTGTAAAACACCACGTACCGCGGAGACGGAAGCGTCAGACGAGCCGAAGAATAAATGTCCAGTCCATGCGCCGCCACATACGCCTTATACAACGACGACAGGTAAAATACGCCCCGCAGCGGCATATTCGGATTCCAGGTCGATTGCGCCTCGTACAGATTCATATCGGCCCGGCAGAGGAACGACACATCGTTCTTCATTCCCATGTAAACGGCGTTCTCCAGCGTATTAAACTCCAGCTCACCCGGATCATCATACGCCGTGCCGTTCATGGCATTGTAAAGAGAAAGCGCATCTTTCGCATCGGAAAATACAAGCGCAAACAGGGTTGACTTGTGTTCTCTGTTGATCGCAGCTTTGTTTTCTGGCATAAACTTTACCCCCTTTATTGTAACTCAAAACAGCGCTGCTTGTAAACAGCAAAATACAGAAACGGTCGCCGAAACAACCGCATTTTACGCCCCCGCGAATCATTGACAGGAGCAGCGGCGATCCCTATAATAAATAACAGGAGGAAAAAGCCATGACCATCGAAGAACTAAAAGTCCGCCAGTTAGCAAACCAATACCTGCTTAAGCCAGCAGATAAAATGACGGTGCTGCACGATCTTTGCGGCGTCCAGGCGCAATTCATGGCAAACGCCCTCCACTCGCTGAGGATACGGTGTTCCGATTATCACGAAGACACGGTCAATGACGGCCTCGTGAAGAACTGGACGGTCAGAGGAACGGTTCATATCTTTGCACAGGACGATCTGCCCGTATTCATTCATTGCAACAATGGGAAAGATTATCTGCGAAACGATTGGCACCGGGATTCATTCTGGAACCAGCGCGATCAATGGGCGCTTACGCCGGAGCGGCAGGCCTATTTTACGGATGTGATCTTAGAAGCTCTTACAGGCTCGGAGCTTACGAGAGAAGAATTGAAAGGCATCTGCAGAAAAAACGGCATGACCGAACCGGAAGAAAACAGTATGTTCGACCCATGGGGCGGCGGTATCCGTGAAATGTGCGAACGCGGATTTATGAACTATGTCGTCCAGGAAAAGAAAGCCTTTTGCCTCTCTCCCGCGTTCACGCCTATCCCGGAGCGGGAAGCGGAACGGGAGCTGGCCCGCCGGTATTTTACGCACATGGGACCCTCCACCATCCACGACGCCATGTACTATTTTCACGCGACGGCCGCGCAGGTTAAGGGATGGCTCTCCCAACTGCCGGTATCCGCCGCGGAATGCGAGGGGAATACCTATTATTATATCGACAACGGACAGACTTACGGTCAGGGGATCCCGAAATGCCTGTTCCTGGCAGGTTTCGACCAGCTCCTCTTAGCCCACGAAAAAAAGGAAAGCCTGTTTTTGGGCCGGGAATACATGAGAGCGATCTTTAATCTCGCGGGGATCGTCATGCCCGCGCTGATGATGGACGGCGAAGTGATCGGCAGATGGAAAAAGAAAGACAAGAAATTGTCGGTCACGATGTTCAAACCCGTGACGCAGAAAGAAAAAAATAGCCTTTCCGATTTTGCAGGTTCGTTGTGGAACGACATCGCGTCGGTCCGTTTTGACGAATAAACTCTATTCTCGTGATGTCGTTTTTTTACATTTTCTGATTGAATTTGCCGGATAATGGGAGTACAATAGAAGTACTTATTATAATATTTTTCAGGAGGATCTTCCCATGGGCAAATTTGTGATCAAAGAAACCAAGACCGGCATCAAGTTCGACCTGAAAGCGACCAACGGGCAGGTGATTGCCACTTCTGAGGTTTATACCACCGAGGCCGCCTGCAAAAACGGCATCGCCAGCGTGCAGAAGAACGCCCCCATCGCCGCAGTCGAGAATCAGACCGCAGAGGGATACGCGACGGAGAAAAATCCGAAGTTTGAGATCTACGCCGACAAAGCCGGCGAATTCCGCTTCCGTCTGAAAGCGACCAACGGCCAGGTCATCGCCGTCAGCGAGGGATACACGACTCTGGCCAACTGCGAAAAAGGCGTCGCATCTGTCAAAAAGAACGCTCCGGACGCACCCATAGAGAAAGCCGAAGCATAAAAGCATCCGCGGCCAAAACCAGCCCGGCGGTCGCCGTTTCCGCGATCTGCCGGACTGGTTTTCTTTTTCCATACCCGCCGCTGCGGCAGGCGCTCATCTAAAGTCTGTTCTTCTCCACCGCCAGACGAAGCTGAAACGTAAACTCTTCCTCATCCAGACGGTATTGCTTCCGAAGCACCGGCCCGCAGCTGTTGGAACCGATCCCGTCCTGCCGGTAATCCAGACACAGCACCGTATAGGGCGACGGCTCCAGTTCATAGTTATGGGCTTTCCCCGCCAGCTCCTCCTGCGTATAGACAGAAGCGTTAAATGCAAACGGCCGGGGCGACGCCGCAGTCAGCTGCCATTCTCCGTCCGAGAGCTCCACATACGCGCAGTCATGATGGCTGCCGTTCTCCTGGGGACGGATATAGTCCTCGTGAAGCTCTTCCACCGACGCACAGAAACGGCTGTGGTAACTGGCCTGCCGTTTGTCCGTATAACTTTCCATAGGCCCTAACCCATAGTAGGCCACCTGCGACAGGGCTTTCGGCAGGAACAGACGCAGCCCGAACCGGGGAAGCTCCGGAAATTCCGGATCGCGCTTCACCGTCAGAGAGACATCCGTCATACCGTCCCCATAAACCGTCCAGGTTTCCTCCACGTCCATCATCCGCTGAATAAAAAGAGCGGATATGGATGAATGGGTGTGAACCGTCACTTTTCCTTCTTCCGTCTCAAAACGGGTCTCATAAGCCCGGACCACGGCTCTGTCATAGCCGGCCGCGTACCATTCCCGCTTGATATTGCGGTCATTGTCCGTAGGCGCCCGCCAGATATTCAGCTCCATGGGCTGTTCCAGGAGCTGCCTGCCCTCATATTCCATGCTGCTCCAGAGGCCGGTCAGCTTATTATAAACATACGTAAACCGCGGGGAAGAGCCGGCGCTTTCCACCCGCAGGAAACGGTCGTCCTCCTGTACGCTCAGGGCCGCGCCCTCCGGGGCTTTCCCGCTCCGCCCCAACAGCTCTTCCGCAATCTGGTTCCGGCTCTCCGCTTCTCCGACCGCCACCTCGTCGAAGCCCAGTTCAAAGCCCTCCGGCAGCAGTCCGTCTGCCGATTTCAGCAGATAATACAGGCGCAGGCAGCAGAGCCCTTTTTCCGGCAGCGTCAGCCGGATCCGGATCTTTCCCTCCTGATGGGCGGGAATATCCGGCAGCCGGCTGATCATTCCCTGGTCGACGACCACGCCGTCGCAGTCCGCCTCATAGCGGATCACTGCGTAATCTTCAAGGTTCCGGAAATCCATATAATTATGAAGCGTCAGCTCCAGCTCATAGACGCCGGTTCCCGTCTCTCCCTCCGCCAATGCGGTCTGGCTGAAGGAAACCACCCTGGCCGGACGGTATACATTTTTAAATTCCTTAAGCCCTGTATGGGGCGTCCTGTCCGGATAGACCAGCCCATCCATGCAGAAGTTGCCGTCATGCGGATATTCCCCATGATCGCCGCCGTAAGCGTATTTTGTCCGCCTGTGCAGATATCCGGCTTTTCCGCTGCGGTCCGCGTACCGTTCATCCTCCCACGGTCCCAGGTCGATGGCGTGATCGCACCATTCCCACACGAATCCTCCGCAGGCCCCTTCATACTGATGATAAATCCGGAAATAATCCTCCAGATCGCCGGGGCCGTTGCCCATGGCATGGCTGTACTCGCACTGAACGAAGGGCTTGTCCGGATGCCCGGCAAAATAATCGTGTATTTCCTCCGGCGGCGCATACATCCTGCTGAACAGGTCAAGATTGGAGAAATCATACTTCCGGTCCCTGCCGTGATATCTGGCGCTCTCAAAATGGGTCAGACGGCCGGGATCAAACTGCTTCGTCCAGCGCAGGGCTTCCTCAAACGTACATCCATAGGCACACTCATTTCCCATGGACCAGATCAGAACGCTGGGCCGGTTCTTATCCCGGTGCACGCATCTTTGGGTACGGTCCACCGTCGCCGGGATAAAGGCCGGATTCTCGGCGATCGGTTCGTTCCATCTTAAGCGGGTCATCTCCCAGCTCCGGTCCTTCCGGTAAATGGAATTGGCGCCGTGGCTTTCATTATCCGCCTCGTCGATCAGCATGAAGCCGAAGCGGTCGCAAAGCTGATAGAACTGGGGGCGATTGGGATAATGGCTGGTCCGGATACAATTCACATTGTGCTCCTTCATCACGCGCAGGTCCGTCAGGATCTGTTCGAGGGACACCGTAAAGCCTGTGACCGGATCGGAATCGTGGCGGTTGACGCCATGGAACAGAAACGTCCGCCCGTTGAGATAAACCACCGCGTCCCGGACGGAGATTTCACGGATGCCCGCCTGGTCCTCGATCACCTCTCCTCCGCACTCCAGGACCAGCTGGTACAGGTACGGCTGTTCCGGATTCCAGAGAATGGGATTCTCCACCTCCAGCGTCAGCCTGGCCTGGACAGACTCGGTATTGACGCAGGCCGTTCCTGCCGAAGCGTTCTCTGCCGGAACGCTGACGGCCCGGGCAGCCAGCTTTCCATCCGCGTCATAGAGCGCCGCCTTCACCGGCAGGATCTCATGGAAGAACGAAACATCCACGCAGACCTTTGCCTGGCCCTCTTCCACGGGCGTTGTCACAAAATAGTCGAAAATCCCTTCCTCCGGGCGCTTCAGCAGATAGACATCCCGGAAAATACCGCTCATGCGGAACTTGTCCTGGTCTTCCAGATAACTGCCGTCGCACCATTTCAGTACCAGCACGGCCAGAACATTCTCCCCCTCGCTCAGGAAATCCGTCACATCAAATTCGCTGGTCGAATGGGAGACCTGGCTGTATCCCACGTATATGCCGTTCAGCCACACATAAAAGCAGGAATCCACGCCCTCAAAATTCAGAAACGCTTTGGGCGCCGCGCCGCACTTTTCGTAAGAAAAACGATGCACATAAGCGCCGCAGGGATTTTCCTGAGGCACAAACGGCGGATCCATCGGGAACGGGTAACGGGTGTTGGTATACTGATGGATATCATAACCATGGTTCTGCCAGCAGGACGGCACGGGGATCTCGTCAAATCCTGCCGTATCGTAATCCGGCCGGTAAAATTCCTCCGTCAGATCATAAATACTGTTAAAATACCTGAATTTCCAGATACCGCTTAAAAGCTGGAAACGGTCGGAACGCTCCCGCTCCATCACCAGATCCGGCTCCCTTTTCGACGCAGGAATATAATAGGCCCGGTTCGGCAGGGTATTCTCATGAAGGAGATTCAGGTTTTCATAATGTCTGGGTACAATCATTGCTTCGCCTCCTGATCCGAAAACATATCGTTTACATGTTCCATTTCTATCCATAAGTATACTCGCTGTTAAGGCAAAAAGCAACCCTGTTCTTCTGTTTTCAGATAATTATTCCATTTTTTTGTTTTTTTAGCAAATCCTCGCAGATATAAGATTTTTCCATGCTCCAATTCCCGCCGCGGCAGACCGGAAAGTTCGCACAGCTTGTCCGCCGGCTCCGCTCCGGTTCAAATACAAACCCTGTTTTCCTCCGAATCCGGCAGCAATTTCCGCCGGCGTCTTGCATTTATGGAAATACTTGGGTATAATAACAAAAGATACATAAAAATCATGATCTTCTGACCGTTTATCCCGTACCCGGATAAAGAAATCTTTCACAGAACAAGGAGGCTAATCGTATGAAAGATCAGGAAAACAAACCCTATATCAAACTGGGGATTACCGGCATTGTCGTCGTCGCCGTCAGCCTGCTGTGCTTTTTCCTGCTGTTCCGGCTTCAGGACGTATGGGCAGGAATCCGGATGGTGACCGCCATTCTGACGCCGTTCCTTTACGGCGCGGTCATCGCTTATATCCTCGCGCCGATCTGCAACCGGATCGAGCGTCTGCTGACCCGGCTGTTCCGTCCGGCCAAAGACAAAAACGGCCTTGCGGCGGGAGCCGCCATCCTGCTGTCCCTGCTCCTGGCCCTGGTGCTGATCGGGGTCCTGATTATGCTGGTATTCCCGCAGGTCTTAAGCAGCATCATCAGCATCGCCAATTCCATCCCCGGCCAGCTGGCGTCCGCCAATGTCTGGCTCCACGATCTTCTGGAAAGCCAGCCGGATCTGCAGACTTACTGGGACGATTTTTCCGGCAGGATCACGGCGGAGATCACCGGCTGGCTCAGAACCGGCCTGCTGCCAACGGTGAAAACCATGGTCAGCGAGCTGGGTTCCCAGCTGGCGGTCTTTTTCAGCGTCATGAAAAATCTGTTTCTGGGCGTCCTGATCTCGATCTACTTCCTGGCAAGCCGGAAACAGTTCGCCGCCCAGGCAACGCTTTTGCTGAACGGACTTTTCCCCGGCCGATGGGCGGATATCATTGAGGAAGAGGCCCATTACGCCGATAAAATGTTCAACGGTTTCCTGATGGGAAAGCTTTTGGACTCGGCCATCATCGGCGTGATCTGCTTTGCCGGAACCACCCTGATGGGCATCCGTTCGGCCGCTCTGGTCAGCGTGATCGTAGGCGTGACGAATATCATCCCATTTTTCGGCCCCTTTATCGGAGCCATCCCCTGCGCGCTGCTGCTTTTGCTGGAAAATCCCCTGCACTGCCTCTACTTCGTGATCTTCGTAATCATCCTGCAGCAGCTGGACGGAAATGTGATCGGTCCGAAGATCCTGGGCAATTCCACAGGCCTCTCCAGTTTCTGGGTACTGTTCTCCATCCTGCTCTTCGGCGGGCTCTGGGGCATCGTCGGCATGATCGTGGGCGTGCCTCTGTTTGCGGTTATCTACGATATCGTGCGGCGTCTGACCCACGCCGGCCTGAAACGCCACGGACGCGGGGAAATGATCGGCGCTTACAACGACAGCTTCCATCCTGACTCAGCCCCGAAAGAGGAAAAACCGGTGCCGGCCAAAGGCGGCAGGGCATAAACCCTGTTTTCATCCGCGGCGGACACGATGGACCGGCGTACAGGCACTTTGACAGCCCAAACGCCGGTCCGTTGTCATGTAAGCCCGAATGTCATTTAGACCCGGACTGCAAAAATGATTCCCTTATTCTGCGGAATCCCCGGCTCCGCTCCCCGGAACCGCTTCCGTCCATACGCCGCTTTCTTCCTTCCGTTTTTCTTCTCTCAGCTTCCCTCCTCTCAGCCGCAGGACCACATCCGCCTGCTCCGCCAGTTCCCTGCTGTGGGTGACAACCACGACGCACTTTTCCCATCTGTGGGCCAGTTCCCGAAAAACAGCCGTGATCTCCTCCGCCGTATCCTCATCCAGATTTCCGGTCGGTTCATCGGCCAGAAGGATCGGGGTCCTGCCCGCCAAAGCTCTGGCAATCGCTACCCTCTGCTGCTGTCCCCCGGAAAGCTGCAGCACATTTCTGCGCTGCTGCGCCTCATCGATGCCCATCTGGGCCAGAAGCGCACGGGCATCCGCTTTTCCTCCCAGTTTTACATTCTCAACCGGCGTCAGATAATCGATCAGATTATAATTCTGAAAGATCAGCGAAACATTTTCCCTCCGGTGCCGGTTCAGACCGTTCCTGCCCAGCGCTTCTCCGTCCACCAAAATCCTGCCCGAAACGGGCACATCCAGTCCCGCCATCAGCGATAACAGCGTGGTTTTCCCGCAGCCGCTGGCTCCCAGAACCGCGTACAGGTTCCCTTTATCAAACCGGTACGAAACGCCGTCCAATACGAGCCTGTCCTTCTGCGACTGATAATAATATGAAAGATTCTCCAGTTCCAGCATATCGTCATCTCCTTTTTTCATATCCGTTTCCTGATACTCCGCCCATTCCGTCCCTTCAGCTCGTCCGGCTCAGAATCTCCCGCGGCCGCTTCAGCTCTGCCGCTTCCCGATTCCGCAGCAGCCGCGCCTCCGCCTGCTCCTGCTCCGTCCGCTTATTCCCGTCCCCTCAGCTCATCCGGCTCAGAATCTCCCGCGGCCGCTTCACCGCTACCGGCACGCCGGACAATAGAACGGCGGCCACGATCATTCCCAATACGCTGCAGGCCGACCGGATGACCACATTCGGGGTCACCGCAGTCTCGACTCCCAGAACCTGCGTTCCCTCGTCCAGATACAGCATCCGGCCCTCCGCCGCGCTCTCCGGCACCTCCTGCGCCAGCTCATATCCCACCAGATAATCCGCAACCCCCTGGGAAACCGCCGGCGCGCAGAACGTCGTCAATCCAAACGCCGCGCTTCCGATCAGAACCCCTTCCAGGACCATCTGCATGACGACGGCGGTCTTGCTCCTGCCAATGGCCAGAAGCACGCCGATCTCATGGATCCGGCCGCCCAGCCAGAACAGAAATATCAAAAACAGGATCAGCGCCCCGGCTCCCGTAACCAGCGCCAAAAGCAGCGTGCTCAGTGTTTCCATATCCCCGAAATTTGAGGCCACGGTGTCGCTCATCCCGGTATTATCCAGAAAATCGTACCGCTCCCATTCGATATCCGCCGCTTTCATCCGTTCCCTGACCACGTCATATTCGTCTACATCCTCCACCCAGAAGACTGCGTACTGGTACAGCGGATCGCCCTCATGCCCTTCCGCCTTTTCCGGGAAGCGCAGATCCGTAAAAATAATATTTTCGCTGCGGTAACTGTCCCCGTACATGATCGGCGTCATTTTCCGGACCGTGTCATAAATTCCTACGATTTCCGCCCGGCAGACGGCGGAAGTCTCCGACGGGTTCCGTTCGCCGAATTCCAGACAGTCCCCCGTCCTCAGACCGTTTAATTCCGCCAGTTCCCTGGAAATCACGCATACGTTTTCATCACCGGGAACGATCATGCGTCCTTCCCGTACCTCCACGTTTCCATTCTGTACGTCCATGTCGAGACGCATGTCCCGGTCCCCGCGCAGCGAGACCCAGTTTCCTTCCCCGTCATGCTCCGTATCCGGGTCTTCCACCCGCGCGGCGCCGGCCAGATTCACAACGATATTGGCCGTCGTAATATTATATTCCGAGATTCCCTCCTGCCCGGCCAGCGTCAGGATATCCTCCATCTGCAGCGTTTCAAAGGAATGATCGTGCCATACCCACCAGGCCCCGGATTCCAGCTGCTCCACATGGGTCCCGTCCGCGCTGCCGTTCGTATTCTTCCCGATCTTTTTCAGCGCCTCCGTTGACCGCACATGCCGGTTGGCTTCATTCTCCTCCAGACGGAACGAAGCCCCGATCGCCCGCTTCCCTTCCGACTGAGTCCGGATGCCGGCCGAACGGCAGGCCCAGCCCGCATAGATAAACGCCGACGCCGCAAATACGATGCCGAACAGCAATAGTGTGCGCACTCTCTTCCGCGCCAGACAACGGACGCTTAAATCAAACAGATTCATCCTATTCCTCCATTTCCGTCAGGACCTCCCTGACCTGCTTTTTCATGTACGGCCAGACGGAAAGCCCCGTCAGTACGGCCGTCCCGCAAAGTCCCGCTCCGATCATCAGCAGCTGTTCCCCCCAGGACACGGAAAGCGCCGCCGCGTTGTCCCGCAGATATTCCAGATTTTTTTCCAGCAGCGGCAGCGCAAGGGATACCGCCGCGCAGGCCCCGGCGGCTCCCAGGCCGTACAGGCACAGCTCTTCCGTAAACATCTGCAGAAGGATATCCCATTTCGGCACGCCGAGGCTGATCAGCACGGCAATCTCCCGCTTCCTGCCCCGCGTCCACATCGCCAGCAAAAAGCCGGCCGCCGCACCGCCCATCACGATCGTCAGCACGAGGATCAGAACCATGACCCGGTCCGTCTGCCCGATGGTCTGCTGCAGCTTCTGATAGGTGCTGTCCATGACGCTGACCGCCGCCCGCTCTCCGAACCGGTCCGCCAGCGCCTCCCTCATTTCCTCCAGATGCTCCGGATCCTCCGCATAGACCGCCGCCTGGATGCAGCCGTTCTTCCCGGAAAGAGCGTTTACCAGTTCCGGCCGCCCGTAGATCTGATTCTCCGTCCGGTTCACAGTCGCTACATTTTCCGTCTGCTCCTTCTCCGTTCCGGATAAAAAGATTCCGCAGACGACCGCCTCGCTTTCATTTTGTTCCGCAGACCGAAAGGATACCCGATCGCCTGTCCGCAGGCCGTTTGCCTCCGCCAGATACTGATTGACCGCAATCTCTGTCCCGCTTTCCGGGAAACGGCCCTCCGTCATCCGGTATACGCGGTCGGCAAAAGGACCGTCCTTTTCCGCTTCATCGTACCCGTGGACAATGAAAAGCGGCTCCGACTCCGTATTCCCCGCAATCGGAATGATCTGCGCCGACGCGCACCGGATCTCCGAGATCCGGGTGATCCGGTTCACATTTTCCATAGACGCGATTTCATTTAAATCCTGCTCGCTGAACCCTTCCTGCGGCTTCCGGCTTTCCAGCAGCACCCTGCTCTCTGCATTTCTGCGCAGATCCTCCTCCAGCTTCCGTGACGAGGCGCGGATCGCCCAGATTCCCATTACCATCCCGTTGACCGCCAGAAATAAAAGAAACAAAGGCACGGTTTTCCTTTTCTTCCTGCACAAATATTTCGCGGCTCTCATAAACCAATTCATGACCATCCTGCCTCCCGTCTTTCTTCCGATATAGTCCCGTCCCCGCAGTCCCCTGCAGCGCCGTCCGCCCGTTCTACTTCCATTTCCAGATCAGCACCCTGCCGGCGGTCCAGTTCTTCCCGTCGGGACTGTCCCCCCAGATATAGACGGACTGCTGTTTTTTCACATCGTCTGCGCTGCCCGTCTCCCTCGACAATTCTTTCTCCTGGCTCATGCTGAAATATGCGATCTCAAAAACCGTATCCTCCGTACAGGTCACATACAGCATATCCTCATCCGTTTCAGAACCCGGAGCCTTCTCCCAGGAATTCGTGGAACCGTCCTCCATCACCTCGGAATAGATCTTCAGCATCGTAAATCCGGTATCCGTCAGTTCCATCACCCTGCCGTTCATATCCGCGCCTTCGAAATACACCGACTTTGAACCGGTTTCCACGCCGTCCTCCGGATCCGCCAAAGAGGCGCTGCCTTCGTTTCCGGCGTCCGGCGTCCCATCCGTTCCGGCGGCATTTTGCGCGCCTCCGCCGCTCTTTGCCGCCGCTGCGTCCTCGCCGGCATTTTGCGTCTTTTCATGATCCGGCGTTCCGTTTTCACCGCTCCCTTGCGAACCTCTTCCGTCCTGCAACGCGCCTCCGGCATTTTTTGCTGCCTCTCCGCTCCTGCCGGCGCCCTGGGCGCCTCCGTCGTCCCGCTGCGCTTTCGTCTCGATCTTCCGGTGCTCCGTTCCGGAACAGCCGCCGGCTCCCGCGCACAGCGCGGCGCATAAGAGCCAGAGTCCCGCCCGTTTCCACATTCTTTTCCTCATTTTCTTCCTCCTTTTTTCTTCTTCGGCTTCCTGAGCCTGAAAAGAGCATAGCACCCGGCCTCTCGAAAAATCTCCTAACGCCGCGATTATTTTTAAGAGTATTTTAAAGGATTTTTAGAACTTCTTCTGTTATACTGAACGTAGTGATTTCTATAGAAGAAAGAGACAGCGAAACCGCGGCTGCGCCCCGTGTACGCCCTGCGGCGGCTTTTCCCGCATACGGCGCGACGCACGGGCAGAAAGCGCCGCCGCTTTTCTGACAGACTGACGCAACAGAGGAAAACTTCAATGAAAATCCTGCTTTTGGAAGACGATCCGTACCTTTGCAGAAATATAAAACAGCAGCTCACCAAAGAAAACTATATCGTCGATGCCTGCGGCGACGGCGAAGAAGGGTTTCTGCTGGCCCTGAACCGGGAGAACGGTTACGATCTGGCCCTCATCGACCGGATGCTGCCGGTAGTCGACGGACTGACCATCCTAAAGGCCATGAGGAGCAAGCAGATCCAGATTCCCGTCATTCTCATTACCGGAATGTCGGAACTGCAGCACAAGATAGAAGGCCTGGACAACGGGGCCGACGATTACCTCGCCAAGCCCTTCCATATGGAAGAACTCTGCGCCCGTATCCGGGCCCTGATCCGCAGGCCCGCCGCCCTGGCCCCGGAAAACGCTCCTGCCTTCCGGGACCTTTCCCTGGATCCGGCCCGCCAGACGCTCCGCTGCGGCAGCCGTTTTGCAGCGCTGACGCCCACCGAATTCCGTTTACTGAGCGTTTTTCTGCAGCAACCCGAAACGCTGCTTTCCAGAGAACATCTGATCCAGAAGACGTGGGAGACAGCCGCACCGATGGAGCCGGGAAATCTGGATAATTACATCTACTTCTTACGAAAACGGCTCCGTACTGTAGGAAGCGTCTGCGTTCTCTCCTCGGTTTACGGTTCCGGATACATTCTGGAGGCGAAAAATGATCAAACGGCTGAAACGTAACCTCTTCATCCTGCTGCTCTGCTCCCTTACGCTGGTCTTCACCGCCGTATTCCTGCTGATGATCCGGCAGGATCTGAAGCGGAAACAGCAAAGCTCCATCGCCTACCTGAACCGGATGGCAACCATGCTGATCTTTTCGATGGAGCAGGATCCCGACTACGAAGAAGTTTTATATCCATACGAAAAAAGCCTCGGTTATTCCTTCCGGCTTATTTCCGGGAACGGTTCCGTTCTGTATCAAAGCGAGGATGTGAGAAAACGCCCGGAAATCATCGATACCTTCCAGAATACCCTGCAGTCTTATCAGAGTGAAAGCTATGCCTTAAGCCCCGCCAGCCTGAGAAAGCTTTCCAGGAGCAGTCAGTCCGCGGCCTATACGGTCCGTCTGCCCGGCCGGCAGATCTACGACTGTGTTTACTGCGAGATCGTGACCGACTACGGCGAACGGTACGGCCTGTCTGTGGCGCGGCCCGGCAATTCTCCCGCCGCTTTGCTGCTGCCGGAACTGAAATATTATCTCTGCATCTGGGCCGGCGCTTTCCTCCTGTTTCTCGGACTCTCCCTGATCCTTACCCGCGTTATCATCAAACCGGCGGAACAGGCGTCTCAGAGTCAAAAGGATTTCATCGCCGCCGTCTCCCACGAATGCAAAGCCCCCTTAGCCGCGATCCTTTCCTCCGCGGAAATGATCGACGCCGTACAGGAGGTGCCGGAAGCCGCGAAAGAACATACCCGCATCATCGAAGAGGAGGTTTCGCGGATGTCCCGGCTCATACAGGATCTCCTGCTGCTCTCTTCCCTGGACGCGGGAAACTGGTCCTTTCACAAACAGGAAATCGATGTAGACACACTGCTGATCGGCCTGTACTCCCGCTTCGAGCCCCTCTGCCGGAAAAAAGATCTGAAACTGCGGCTGGAACTGTCCGAAGAAGACTATCCCGTCTTTTTCTGCGATCCGGATCGTCTGGAACAGATCCTCTGCGTTTTTCTCGATAATGCGGTCTCCTATTCTCCCGCCGGCTCCGAAATCACGCTGGGCGCGGCCGCAGAAAAAAGCGGACTGGTCCTTACGGTCGCCGACCACGGCCCCGGCATCCGGGACCAGGACAAGTCTTCGGTTTTCCGGCGTTTCTACCGCTGCGATCCGTCCCGCACGGGACGGGACCATTTCGGTCTCGGCCTCAGCATCGCGAACGAACTGGCCGGCCGCCTGGGCGGAACGATCCAGCTGACCGATACGGACGGAGGCGGATGTACGTTTCGGCTCTCTCTCCCGTTTCTGAACGAAAAAAGCGGAGGCCGTCTGCCTCCGGACTGACCCCCGCATTGTTTCCCGCCGCGCCCTTTTTAAAGCCCTTTTCCATCGTTTTGCAGCCCCGGCGAACGCCCGCTTTTTCGCAGCGGACCGCGCCGCTAAGGACGCCCGCTTCCCATTACAGTTCTTCCCACTGTATCTTTCTGCCTTTAAAATAATACTCCCTGTCACGCTCATTCACTTCACGCAGAATCCTGCAGGGATTGCCCACGGCCACCACTCCCGACGGCAGATCCTTCGTTACGATGCTGCCCGCTCCTACCACCACATTGTCTCCGATCGTGATTCCCGGCAGAATGATCGCGCCCGCGCCGATCCAGCAGTTTTTGCCGATATGGACCGGCATATTGTACTGATAGCCTTTTTCACGCAGCTCCGGCAGAATCGGATGTCCGGCCGTCGCAACCGTAACGTTGGGCCCAAACATTGTATAATCGCCCACATAAATGTGCGTGTCATCCACGCAGGTAAGATTAAAGTTCGCGTACACCTTTTTCCCGAAATGAACATGCGCGCCGCCAAAATTCGAATGGAACGGCGGTTCGATATAGCAGCCCTCTCCGATTTCCGCAAACATTTCCTTCAGCATTGCCTGCCGTTTCTCTCCCTCTACAGGGCGGGTCATATTAAATTCATAAAGCCGGTCCAGGCATTTCGTCTGCCCTTCCATAATCTCCTCGTCATGCGGAAGGTAAAGCTCTCCCGTATGCAGCCTGTCTTTCATCGCTTTCATCGTGCCGTCTCCTTTTCTGCAGGGTCTTTCGACTATTCGGTAGTCCCATCATAACCATCGCGGTCCAGCCGCAAATGCCGCCCGGCTCTTCCGTCCTCTCACCGGCCCGGCGGCATTTATATGTACTATACCATTTTAAGCCATGAACTGCAACCATTCCTGTCAGGAAACTTCACGGGGAACTTCCGCCGCGGCGCTTACGGCACCAGCTGCGGGTGAGCCGGACCATCTGCATCACAGATCCGGCGTTCCGCCCCGGCGCTTATGGGACCGGCATGCAAAACCGCATCCCGCAGTCTCTCATCCCATCCTTCTCTGCGCGATCAGCATCACGATCACCATGACGCCAAACGCCCCGTAAACGCTGTTGATTACCAGGCAGACCTTCATCACGGCGTTTTTGGCTTTGCCCGCCGCATAGGCAAGAACCGTACAGACGCCGAAGAGAATCATACATACCGCGTAGCACGGAATAATAATATGCGCATAATCCAGCGCCCACTGCGTATAGGCCCGCATCGGCAGTATCGTCCACGGAAACAGCGCCATGATAACGCTGACCGCCGTCAAAATCGTATTCCTCATAAAACTATCTCCTTTCAGCCCGCCCGAAACGGAAACAGGAAATCAGCAGACACGCCAGCGTGATCAGAACCGCGGCCGAAAGCCAGGGGAAGAACTCTATCGTTTCCATAGAAAGATTTTCCGCCAGCTCCCCATACCTGGCCGTGATCACAAAAAACGGATATGCCATCGGATACAGATACCACACGCTTGTATTGAGCATCAGAACGGACGGCACGATCGACGCAAGACCTGTCCCGATGGAGAAAACCGGCGTCCGGATGCAGACCGCCAGCATCCAGAAAAAAGCCTGCATGGGAACGGAGGACGCCCAGACCGCCGCCGCTTCCGGCATCACAAACAGCGGCGGCAGGACAAACTCATATCCTTGCGTCCGCGAGGCAATCGCCGCGCTGACATAATACATGCCGACGGAGAACAGAAAGCCCATGCCGGAATAAAAAACCAGCACCAAAAATTTTGCCAGGCACAGCTTTGCGGTGCTGACGGGCAGCGCCAGCATTTTCAGCATCCCGTGATGGATTCTCTCCGTCTGACTGATCAGGACCGTCACGACGACCATAGAGGCCGGAAACATAAACCACGCCATCGCCATAAAACCCTGGATCAGGAAATTATGCTCCGGCGAGATTCCCTCCGCCTGCATTCCAAAATTCATCTCTGCGTTCAGAATGGACGGAATCCACAGGATCACGGCTGCCGCAAGCAGG
The DNA here is from genome assembly GCA_947626915.1 of uncultured Lachnospiraceae bacterium. GTDB lineage: Bacteria > Bacillota > Clostridia > Lachnospirales > Lachnospiraceae > UBA3402. Next base: position 11,602 of record CANQUA010000002.1, on the reverse strand, counting down.
ATCCACAGAATCCCGGAGCGGCGCGTTTTTTGAAGTTCTGCACGGAGCAGGGATAAAAATTTCATTGAAATGCCCTCCTGACCCGCAAAAGAATGATTTCCAGGACCGAAATCGCGGCGGTTTCTGCTGCGCCTGCGGTCACGTAACCGCGGATCGTCTCCTGCTCCAGACCGGAAAGCGTCCGAAACGGCAGCGCAAACGGGAACAGCGACGCCGCAAACTGCCCCGCCGGAATCATTGTCGCGATCAGCACGCCGATCACGCCGACGCCAAGGGCGATCCACATATTTTTGCAAACCGAAGCGATCAGCAGAGCCAGTAAAATCGCCGGAAGCAGCAAAAGCAGCGAAAAGCCCAGGTTCCGCAGAACCTCTCCGCAAACCTCCCGCCCCGTTCCAAACCAGCGCACCGCGCAGCCGGCCACAGAAACTGCCTCCATCAGCAGAAAAACGGCGCTCAGACCCGCGATGAGAAACGCTTTTCCGAAGAACAGACCGCTCTCTTTTACGGGCAGGGAACACATTTTCAGAATGGCGTTGTCCGCATACTCCATGTGATACAGAGCGCAGGCGCCCGTGACGATCAGCAGGACATTCAGCATGACCATCATCTGCCAGCCGGCACCCAGCAGGACGTTTACCGGGGAAGCTTCCCTGTGAAGATATAATTCCGGACGGTACGCCATGTTCAGGACCGGTACGGCCGAGGCAAGGAGCTCGCCGCCCAGAAAGGCCGCCGTTAAGCCGGTCCGTTTTATCTTTCTGCACTCCAGCGCGAGACTCATCGTATCCCTCCTCTCTGCCGGTTATCCGCGTCGATCAGGGCCAGAAAGGTATCCTCCAGGTTATCCGTGGGATACCCCTGCGCCGCCGCGCCGGATTTCAGACCGTCCATCGTCCCCTCAAAGAGAAGCCGGCCATGATTCAGAATCCCGATGCTGTCCGCCATCAGCTCAATTTCCGAAAGCAGATGCGACGATACGAAAACGGTGCAGCCAAACTGCCGCGGCAGGGAGCGGATCAGCGTGCGTATCTCATGGATCCCGACAGGGTCAAGGCCGTTGGTCGGTTCGTCCAGAATCAGGATGGGCGGCCTTCCGATCAGGGCGCCGGCCAGTCCCAGCCGCTGCTTCATGCCGAGGGAATATTTCTTTGCCAGCCGCCTCCGGTACTGGGTCAGCCCTGTCAGTTCCAGCGCTTCCGACACGGATGATTTCGGGAGCCCCAGGATCCTGCGGATGATCTCCAGGTTTTCCTCCCCCGTCAGATTTCCGTAAAAAGCCGGCGCTTCAATCAGGGAACCCACCTCCTTCAGTATCTGCGTCCGGCCGCCCGGAAATCTCTTCCCATCCATGACGAAAGAACCGCTTGTCGGCCTCGTCAATCCGAGAAGCATTTTCATCGTAGTGGATTTTCCCGCGCCGTTCGGTCCCAGAAAACCATAGACCGTCCCCTTCGGCACGTGAAGATTAAGCCCCGAAACCGCCGTAACGCCCGCGTAGGACTTTGTCAGGTTTTGCGTTTCTATGATATTCATAGCAAAAATCTCCTTTCTCTTCATTTGCTGTCCTGATTATACACGGCGGTCCTTACGGCAGCATTCTCCCTGCCTTACATTTACCTTACTTTTGGCCGCATCGTAGCAAAAGGGTTTTTTTCGTGCTATAATTAGGAAAAAAGAGGAGAGCTCCTATGAATTCTGCATATCTGAAAGATAAACGTATCCTGCTCGTGGACGATGAAAAAGCGCTTCTGGAACTGGTCGCGTCCATTCTTCAGGACGGCGGTTATCGCTGTCTGACCACCGCCGGAAGTGTGAGCGAGGCCCTGTCGCTGTCCGAAAAGACCCGGCCGGAACTGGCGATCCTGGACGTCATGCTGCCGGACGGGAACGGTTTTGATCTGATGGCGCAGTTAAAACAAAAGGGGGACTATCCCGTTCTTTTTCTGACCGCCCGCGGAGAAGAAGAAGACAAATTCCGCGGCTTCGGCCTCGGCGCTGACGATTATATCGTCAAGCCCTTCCTCCCCAGGGAGCTTTTGTACCGCGTCACGGCCATTCTGCGGAGAACTTACAGGGAAGAACCGGAGCTGGTTCCGCTGAGAGACAGCGCTATTGATTTTTCCCGCGCGGAAATTATCCGGAACGGGGAGCACATCCCCCTGACCGCCAAGGAACATGATCTGCTTTCCGCCCTTTACCGCAGCGCCGGGCGGATCGTAACCATTGACGCCCTCTGCGAGGCGGCGTGGGGCGACAATCCTTTCGGCTATGAAAATTCCCCGATGGCGCACATTCGCAGGATCCGCGAAAAGATAGAAGAAAATCCCTCCCGGCCGGTATCCCTTGTCACCGTCCGGGGACTCGGCTACAAACTGATCGTGGAGGACAAATGATATGAAAAGCGTACCCAAACTGATCCGGCGCTTCACCGGACTGCTTCTTCTGAGTTTCGTTTTACTGGTCGCGGTAAATCTGGCACTTTTAATCGTCATTGCCTCCAGGCAGGTGGGAACCGCCAGCCCATGGGCCACGGCAGACCGGGTCGCCGCCAATTTAAGCAGGACAGAAACCGGCTTCGCGCTTTCCGCCGCGGGAGCAGACGCCCTACAGTCTTCCGGCGCATGGGCCGTTCTGATCGATAACGATACGCGCGCGGTCGTATGGCACAGCGAAAATCTTTCCGCGTCCGTTCCGTCCCGCTACACCCTGCCGGAGATCGCCGGACTGACCCGCGGCTACATCGACGGGTATCCCGCCTTTACAGGCGGTACGGAATACGGCCTTATGGTGCTGGGCTTCCCGAAAGGAAGCTTCTGGAAGCACATGTGGCCCAGCTGGGATTATCAGCTCATTGCCCATGCGCCTCAGATCGCGCTTGCCGTTATCGCCACCAATCTCCTTGTGATACTTCTGATCTACGCAGCCGCAACCACGAAAGCGCTTCGCTCCGTGAAGCCGGTCACAGACGGGATCCGGGCTCTGCCGTCGGGAGAGCCCGTCCGGGTCAAAGCCGCCGGGCTTCTGTCCGAGGTAGCCCTGCACATCAATTCCACCTCCGAAGTGCTGCAGATGCAAAAACGGCAGCTGCAGAAAAGAGACACTGCCCGGGCCAACTGGATCGCCGGCGTTTCCCACGACATTCGGACGCCGCTCTCCATGGTGATGGGCTACGCCGGTCAGCTGCAGTCCTCTCCCGGACTGACGCAGGAGGAGCGGCGCCAGGCGGCCGTTATCCTGAGGCAAAGCCAGCGGATACGCAACCTCATCAACGATCTCAACCTTGCGTCCAAGCTGGAATACAACATGCAGCCGATCCGGCGCAGGGAAGAAAACGCCGTCGCCCTTGTCAGGCAGGCGGCGGCAGACTTTATCAACGATGATCCGGACGGAAAATACCCGGTCGAATGGACCACCTGCCCCAGCTTATCCGTCTGCCGCATAAGCGCAGACCGGGACCTGCTGAAGCGCGCCGTTTCCAACCTGATACAGAATAGCATCCGCCACAATGAGAACGGCTGCACGATCTACGTTTCCGTGGCGGAAGCCGGGCCCAGCTGCGTGATCTGTGTGGAAGACGACGGCGTCGGCGCAGCCGATGCGCAAATCAAGGAACTCAACGCCGCGCCCCATTACATGGTCTGCGATGAAAACACCGCCGGACAGCGGCACGGGCTGGGACTCCTGATCGTCAGGCAAATCGCAGCCTCCCATGAGGGGAACGTACTCATCGGCCACAGCCGCCATGGGGGATTCGCGGTGAAAATCACGCTGCCCATGATTAAAAAACCGCGCCCCTGAAGGGAATGCTCCGCCCCGGACTTTCCCGCTTTCTCAGACCACAGCTTCCGCAATTCTATAATGCCTTAGACAGCCCATTATTCCGCATCTTCCGCTTCAGACAGCCCGATTTATCCTATAATAAGCGCTCATGACCGCATCTTTTCGCCATCAAAACCGTAATACATCTCATCCAATGTAACCAGCCTCACCCCGGTTTCTGCGGCCCGCCTTTTAAGCAGTTCCGTAAAACCGCTTTTTGAAAACAGATAATAATAGTTCCTCGCAAATGCTCCCATCGCCCTCGCATAATCTTCAAGGAGATTCAGTTCTTCCTCAGAAACAAGCCTGTTTTTGAACTTGCAGGAACCGGCGATCCCGCAGTCCTCATCCGCCGCCGTCACCACCACGTCGATCTGGGCCGGTTCGTCTGCGGATGTCCGCCCCACCATTGGCCCACCGCTCCGACCGCCTCTGACAGTTCTTCCAGGTTCTGTCTTGCGCTGTTCTCCTGCGCGGCAAAGAAAACGGTCCGCTTATCCTTTTTCGTTTCTGCCAGGCCTGTGTAATAGTAAAGCATGATATAGTGAATTACGATATACTATATCATAATTCAGTATATTTAGCCTGTTAATCGTTCTTAAAAATAAAAACTTTTGATTCGAACAGCAACTGTCGGAATTCCTCTGTGATTTGTTCCCTGAAATACCCCAAAAATCGGGATATACTTCGCTATTGTATTTCGAAACGTGATATTCCTGCCATGCCGCAGGCCATCATCTCCCCCTCGCATCCGCGACGGCGGCAGGATGCGCCGCGATCGCCGATTCAAGCGTCCGCACTGTCTCCGCAAATCGCTCGTCCGCGCGGACAAGATCGAGGCACGGCTCGCTCCTGCACCATTTGAGCAGCTCGCGGCACGACGTCGTGCCGTATGTGTACGTCGTGTCGGCACAGATGCCGCGCAGAAGCACCGACGTCCAGCGCGCGTTCGGATCATATGTGTCGAACATGACCGCGTACTTTGCCGCCTCAGCGAGACGGAGAAACGCTTCTTCAACGTCGCCGCGGCGGACGTATATCTCCGCAAGCTCCATATTCGCCGATTTGAGCCAGTGCGAAAAAAAGAGATAATCGCCGTCCTCAAACACGGCCTCGGTGAGCGCGATCCGCTTTTGGAACAGTGCGATGCGGTCGTCGTCGGACAGAATGAAATTGCCGGCGGCGTCTTTCTCATAGCAGAGTCCGTTTATCGCAAGCTGGAAATCGTTATACAGATACCACATACGATCGCGGATCGCGCCCATGCGCTCCTGCCCGTCGTAAACGAGCGCGAGCAGTTCGAGCGTCGTTTTCGGCTTCCCTGCGCTTCTTGCTATCGCAACGGCCTCGTCCTTTCGTCCCACCTTCGGGTATACGATGCACGCGAGCGTCACGGCGTCGCTGCGCACCGCGCTGTCGGTACAGTCGGCGAATATCTTCTCAAGATATCCGCATATTTCATCATACGCGGCGGCGCTGTCGACGCATCCGTTCTCGGCAAGATTCACAAGAACGAACGCGATCTCCGTCATCAGACGGTACGCGTCGGGATAGCGGCGCAGCATCGCGCGCATTATGTGCAGCCCCTCATCGTTCTTCTTTTCATCGAATACGTCCCATACGCGGTCGAGCATTTCATTTATCTCTGCCTCGCGGCGCGTATTGTCGATGCCCAAAAGTTCGTCGGAGCTGACGCGCAAAAGCGCGCACAGCGCGGGGAGCGCCGATATGTCGGGCGCTGTTCTGCCGCTCTCCCATTGCGACACAGCAGAAACGGAAACGTTCATGTACTGTGCAAGCTGTTCCTGTGTGATGTCGCGCCCGCGGCGCAGTTTTTTGATGTTTTGTCCAAGTGCCATTTTAATCTCTCCTGATTTAAAATTCGACGGAGCCCCGTGCCGTGACTATAATGTAACACACCGGCAAGCGCCGCACCAGCGAGCGTTTCTGAAATAAAATTTAAGCGGAGCTTAAATTTTTACAATTTGTCTGCTGCTTTTTCGCAGGATTTTAATTTTTCCCCGGGCTTGTATCAAACTCTGCAGAAAGATCTCCTTTTTCCTCTGCTGTTTTTATTCAAGCTTTCATGAGCAAACATCCGCGGCGGCCATCATGCCCTGTGAGAATTACACCGATGATATCGTCCTGTTTCACTGCGACGAAACAGGTATCCGGATTCCGAGCGAGATACTTTGCAATGCCTTCTTGTGAATCATCCGGATTATTGAATCCCATGCCAGGGCAGCTCAGCCACAGGGCATATACGCTATCATAGTCATCGAGCCGCAGATTCCGTATTTATCGATCGCCGCATCCCAGCCCTGCGCGATTTCTGCATCCGTAATGATTTGGACATCGCTCTGCCGCAGATCCCGAATTACAATTCCATCTTTATCATAGTAGACCATGCCATATCTCCTCGTATAATAATGGTGCAGCCATCCCCGCGAAGCGACAGCCGGGAAAATCAAACGCAATCTGTTTTTGCAAATCAGAAGAAAAATAAGTCTTCAAATTTTTTATCCAAAGCAATACATAGAATGAGCGCCAGTTTGACCGTAGGATTAAACTGCCCTGTCTCGATCGAACTGATCGTATTCCGGGACACGCCAACCATTTCGGCCAGTTGGGTCTGTGATAGTTTCAGTTCCGTCCGTACTTCTTTAAGACGGTTTTTTAATATAAGTTTATCATCCATATCATCCACCGCCTTACAGGATCGCAGATGACACGATCAGATCATACATATGATATCCGGCGCTTACTGCAACAATGACTGTATACGCAATCGCTATCAAAAGCTCGTGCTTACGTCTCAGCTTGATATATTTCACCCAGAATGTGGCCATACTGGGACTGAAAACCAGTGCCCACATCCCCCAGTTTTGACCGCCGCCCACGAAGATCTGTACGGAAAAAAAGAGTACAGCAAGAACTGCCATCACGAGGATCCCGCACGAATTTGCCTGTTTTAACACCTCGATTTCATAGACATCTTTGTTTTTGTTCTCAGCTCTGCTTTTTGCCAAAATTTCTTCCTTGTTCATAATGAAGACCTCCAACTTGTACTGCCAAGTTTTCTTGGCGTAACCTCATTATAGAGCTGCCAAGTTTTCTTATCAAATCTCTTTTGAAAATTTACGCATATATCGACTGTACTGCCAACTTTATGGTTTCTTGAACACCCGTTGAAAAGAAAACACCGCCATCGGTTGACAGCGGCATTTTCCTATGTGGCAAGTATCAGTTTTAAATCAAATCGTTGTAAACAACCTCAGCGGCTCGGCTGCAGATATTGTTCATATCCTTACCTCCGAAAAAACCTATTTGTCATTTTACTCTTATCCCAACGAGAATTTGTCATTTTATGGAAGATACCTACAATCAATAGCCCAATGAGTACAACTGTATCTACAAACAAAACAGCCACTATACTTTTTAGTACCCCATGCACAAACAGTATAATAAACAATTCTGCTGATAGAGCAACAAAACACATATAGTTTGATAAGTATTCTCTAACAAGCTCTCCATAAGGATAGTTCATCAACCATTTCACATAAATAATGATATTACGGATATCCTCAATGGAAATTTCCAATGTACGCAAATAGGCAATTTTTTTGATGTTCTTGATGTCACTTTCAGAATAATCCCTATATCCGTTTTTATCATTTCGTGTCGGTTCTATGAGTTTTTCTCTTTCATAGAAACGAATGTTGGAACGCGTTAATCCTGTCTGTTCTTCGACTTCTTTTATCGTCATATCGTGCCTTCCTGCAATAAAAGCATCATTTCGCTTGAAGTATAAGGTATGAACAAGGTTCACAGTCAAGTCCTTTTGCAAAATTCTTGACTGTGCAATAAACCTTCATTTAATCTGGCCCTTTCCAAAGAAAGGAATTTGCAGTATCACAAATGACAAAGCATGATATATTAAAAAGAGAATCTTATTTTTACCGTTCCATCAAATCTTCCATCCTGCAGCAAAGAGCCTTGCTCAGGCGCAGCAACGTTTCTGCAGCCGTTTTGTTGATATTGCGCTGGCACTGCTCGAAAAGCTGAATCTGGCGCAGCGGCACGCCGGATTCAGCCGCCAGTTCCGATTGAGAGAAACCGCTGATTTCCCGTTGTCTGCGCAGCCTCGTCATGGGATATGCCTTTTTCATTTTTTCCTGCATCCGATCCACAAACTGCAAGAGATCCATCTCGTGGTAAACAGGATACATAACGATGATTTCCTCCATAGACACGGCAGACAGGATTTCCATAAAAGAAGCATCGCTGTACCACTGATAAAATGCCAATGCCCAGCCTGCCCAATACTCCGGTCCTTTGTCGAGGTACATGACATCCTCTGCATCTGCAAAAGGGGTATTGGTTTCCGTCAGCACCCTGCGCGCCAATTCGCATCCATTCATTCCTGCGACATAGCGCGGATTGCCGCGGCCAAATTGCCTGGATGTGTCGGAAGCAGCAAAGGCTCTGCCAAAAACATCAGGCTCCAGCCCCAGAGTCATCACTGCAAAATCCACTGCGTCTCCCAAATTACGCTGTGCCCCGGCAACATATTCTTCAAAGTAAGCGTGGATCGCCATTCTCCATCCCTTCCCTCATAATATCAATCATATACAATTCGTCGATCCCATCGGAAGACCTTCGGGTTCTGCGGTAAGCAAGCCGAGCCTCCTTGTCGCGAAGACATTTTTTCCCATAATAAATATCTGCTGCAACGGACTTTACATCTACAAAATGAATCCGTTCAAATGCAAGCCGGCTTTTTAAAACGATCTGCTCGCCGAGCCTGCCCAGACACATTGCCTCTGACAATTTTTTGAGCGAAATCGTACCCGCAACAAAATCCTGGGCAAATGTAAAATACGAATCGTCCGCACGATAACCAATAAGAACGTCATAAGGGGACGGATCAATGAAAAAATGCTTCTGAAGATATTCCTTAGCCTCTTCCGCAATACTTCCGTTTTGCCAATAACTGCGGTACTTTGTCAGAATCGCCAGCCAGTTCAGGATGTTGTACTCCGGGGAATTAAGCCGAAGGATTTTTAAGCCGTCCAGATCCAATTCATAGATATTGACAAAACCATCCCTTCCGTCAGCACAAGCCCATTCCTTGGCCAGTTCCATATCTTCTGTCGTATAAAAGCCATACCCATAATCATTTGTCCTTTTACTTCCATGATACACCGGCATTTCGATCATATGGTCTGAACCGTGATAAACAAGCATTGTTTTCACCTCTTTCACCCTTATTGTATCTCTACAGCGATATAAAGTCAAGGATTTTTGAGAATACCTTTCCTGTGGGATGAGATGGCAGAACACCTCAGTATTTTAACACATAATGCTTGTTACCCTGCGAAACTGCCCGTAAAATCAAGGCTTGTTGAGATAATCAATATTTTTCATCCAATATCTGAGGGCGTCGATCATGGGCTTCAGCTCCGTAAGGGCCGGGTCTCGGGTCAGAAGCTCGAGAGAGCGTTCCCCTGAGAGTTTGTATCCCGGCTCCTTTGTCGCGGTTCCGATGAAAAAAAGATAATAATCCGCAAGACCCTCCTGCAGAAGACAGAAATCATTGGAATCCAGGCGGATCCGCATCCTGCCGATCTGAACCAGCATGGCTTTCAGAAAATCGGAACCTTCCTGCAGTTTATTTTGATTCAGCAGATCCTGGGCGTTTTGCATCATTTCGTCCAGGTCCCCGCAGGTATACTGTGTAAGGTAATGGGGCGGAATACGGACATTCAGCCCAGGATCCAGCACCGTCAGCAGATCATCAAAAAGACTGCAGAGTATGGATTTTCCGATGCCGGGATCCGACAGCGGAGTTTCCGATCTGACTCCCTGCATCAATATGGCCCGCTGTTCCTCCATGGGATAAGCCTGAGCCTGAAAGGAGGAGGCGTTCTGGACGCCCAGACAGTAGACTCTCCAGGTATGCAGATTGTTGCTGCTCACCGCAAACTCCCGGGTATATTTAAATTTTGTAATATCCGATTCCTTCATTGAGGTCAGAAAATCACGGATGGCATAATAGTCCTGTGCGGTTTTGGAATAATCATAAACGGAATCGATCACTCCCTGGGAAATGGCGGTATTGTCTAAGCGTTCCTTATAATTCCTGAGGATCTGCTTCCGATCCTGTGCGTTATAGGGGGAAATATCCCATGTTTTGATGCTGTCGATATCGGCATAAGCCTGGTATTTCCTGCCATGTTCTTCCAACAGTATCAGAAGCTGATCTTCCATTTTTTCCTTATAGATCCGATACTCCCATTCCCACCTTCGTAATTCCGACCATCGGGGGATGTTCATTCTGCTAAAAATGAAATTAGTCACCTGTTCTGGTGAAAGGGATGCCCAGATCATGGCTTATGAATCCAGTTCTACCTTGACACAGCCGTTGCGCTGTGCCCGGCACTTAAGTTTTAGAATATCCCCTTCCTTAATATTGACCTGGACGCTTCCGCCTTCATTTATCATGTTGAAGGAGGTTTCGCTTATCTGGGCTGCGCCGGTGGCTCCTACGAATGCTCCCAAGGAGCCCCCTCCTGCCGCTGCCCCTATCGCTGCTCCCATGACGGTATCCCATGCCTTGTTCACAGTCTGGCCGGCGTGTTTCGCTTTACGCTGGGGATCGATAAAATCAACCCGATGGCTCCCGGGTTCCACATCAAGCAGATAAGGTTTTTTGCTAGGCAGGAGTTTTTGTTCCTTACCGTCGATGGAAATGATAATGGGACGTTTTCCGAACATGCTGAACGGTCCAAGATAGAATTTTCCCATCATTTTGGAATAGAAGTTTTCCTTCTTAACGCGGACAGACAATTGAGTTTTCATTTTCTTCCTCCTGATATGAAGTTTGGGCTATTTACCTTGTTCATTCCGCCGTTATGACGAATTCGTGGATTTCCGTGTTTACACTGGCTTTTTCGCCTCAGACCTAAACCGGCATATTCCAAAAGGTGTACATTTTGACGATACCTTTTTTCTAAACGGGGGCGCAAATTTTTCAAAAATCCTGCGAAATATTGCAAGAAAGAACCAGCGAAATGCTGCGAAAAATTGCAAAAAAGGATTGATTTTCAGCCTCTGCTATGATAAACTTATTTACAGTTGGGCTGTCAAAATGTACACTTTTTGACAGCCATTATTTTTTGTGCGTCATCCTATATTCCCGCAGTCTTCTGTAAAATGTTGATTCGCTCATACCGTACCGCTCTATAACCTCCTCGAACGAAAGCCGCTTTTGCTCCCATTCATGCACGATTTTACCGAAATCCGCAGGGATTTTCTTTTCCGGTCTGCCGAAACGCACTCCGCGGGCTTTCGCCGCCGAGATGCCCTCCGCCTGACGCTGGCGGATGTTGATGCGCTCGTTCTCCGCTACAAAAGAGAGGACCTGAAGCACGATGTCGCTGAGGAATGTCCCCATCAGGTCTTTCCCTCGGCGGGTGTCCAAGAGCGGCATATCCAGCACCACGATGTCGATGCCTTTTTCTTTCGTAAGAATGCGCCATTGCTCCAGAATCTCCCCGTAATTCCTGCCCAGACGGTCAATGCTCTTGATATAGAGCAGATCGTCCTTTTTCATGCGCCGCACGAGCCGTTTGTACTGCGGGCGGTCGAAGTCCTTGCCGGACTGCTTGTCCATATAGATGTTTTTCTCCGGGATGTTCAGCTCATGGAGAGCGACAAGCTGCCTGTCCTCGTTCTGCTCCCTGGTGCTGACCCGGATATAGCCGTAAACTGCGATATT
>CANQUA010000001.1 GCA_947626915.1 uncultured Lachnospiraceae bacterium | reverse complement strand
TCCTTGGCGAAGGTGCCGTCCTGGATGTCGGACAGGATCTTCTTCATGGTCTTCTTGGTCTCCTCGGTGATCAGCTTCGGTCCGGATACATAGTCGCCGTACTCAGCCGTATTGGAGATGGAGTAACGCATGCCTGCGAAACCGGACTGATAGATCAGGTCCACGATCAGCTTCATCTCATGGATGCACTCGAAATACGCATTTCTCGGATCATAACCGGCCTCGACCAGAGTCTCGAAACCAGCCTGCATCAGAGCGCACACGCCGCCGCACAGAACGACCTGCTCGCCGAACAGATCGGTCTCGGTCTCGGTGCGGAAGGTGGTCTCCAGAACGCCTGCGCGCGCGCCGCCGATAGCCAGCGCGTAAGCCAGAGCGCGGTCAAGCGCCTTGCCGGTGGCATCCTGCTCAACAGCGACCAGGCAGGGCACGCCCTTGCCGGCCTGATACTCGGAACGGACCGTGTGGCCCGGGCCCTTGGGAGCGATCATGGTAACGTCTACGTTCTTCGGCGGCTTGATGCAGCCAAAGTGAATATTGAAACCGTGGGCGAACATCAGCATATTGCCCTCTTCCAGGTTGGGCTCGATGTCCTTCTTATACATATCGGCCTGCAGCTCATCGTTGATCAGGATCATGATGATGTCGGCTCTCTTCGCCGCCTCGGCAGCCGTATAAACCTGAAAGCCCTGCGCTTCCGCCTTGGCCCAGGATTTGCTCCCCTCATACAGACCGATGATCACGTTGCAGCCGGACTCACGGGCGTTCAGCGCGTGGGCATGGCCCTGGCTGCCGTAGCCGATGACGGCGATGGTCTGACCGTCCAGCATGGACAAATTGCAGTCTTCCTGATAATAGATCTTTGCCATTTCTTTACTCCTCCTTGAAAATCTTTGGATTTTCCTTGCTTTTATTGTTAAAGTTTCCGTCAGGCCCCGCTCTTTTCAGGAAAGGAAGGCTGTGGCAAAAACCTTAGCGTTCGCTTCAAATGCTTCGCCGCGGATGCGGGCGTATCTCCTCACGGCAGATACCGCACGTCGTCCGCACCGCGGGAAAGTCCCGTCAGGCCTGTCCTGGCCAGTTCCAGAATCTCATAATCGCCCAGCAGGTTGATCAGCGCGTCCAGCTTCGACTGGTCGCCGGTCAGCATGACGGTCAGGGACTCCTTGCCCACGTCCACGATGGTGGCGCGGAAAATATCCGAGATGGCGCTGATGGCCTGGCGCTCCGACGCGTTGGCCCGGACCTTCACCATGATCAGCTCCCGGTACACGGAATGGCCCGGTTTCAGTTCCTTGATATCGCGCACATCCTCCAGCTTGCGAAGCTGCTTTTCGATCTGCTCCAGGATCTCCTGGTCCCCGGTGGAAACCACGGTCATGCGGGAATAGCGCGGATCGGCGGTTTCGCCGACCGTCAGGCTCTCGATATTATAGCCGCGGCGGCTGAACAGGCCGGCCACACGGCTCAGCACGCCGGAAGTATTGTCAACAAGCAAAGATAACACGATTCTGTCCATATCAAACTTCCTACTTTCTGCGAATATAATTAACCGGATCACAATTACTCATTATCTTATCAATCGCCGCGGTATTTGTCAACTAAATATAAGTCATGAATACTATGAATCCAGGTTATATCTCAATGCGGCTGCCCACCTATCGCAAACGCCCTGCCGCTGCCGCAATCCGGCGTCCGCCGGCAGGTTTTGCCGCAGCACTCCGCCGCATCCGCACCGGTCGGGATCACAGGGTCCTCTCATCGCCCCAGAAAAACAGCGCCACCGTGCCGGGACCGGTATGGGAACCGATCACCGTACCGATATCGTTGATCAGCACCTTCCCGTCCAGCCTGGGAAACAGTTCCTCCACCATGCGCGCCACCTCTTCCGCGTCTTTTCGGCTGGCCGAATGGCTGATGTAGCATTTGCCCACGTACTCCGTGCCGCCCTGGGCATGCTCCTCCATCTTCTTCACGATCGCCCGGATCACCTGTTTTTTGCCTCTGTGCTTCGTGCGCGGGATCAGGCGCCCCTCCGAGTTCACGTTCAAAAGCGGGCAGATATTCAGGGTCTGGCCGAAAAATCCAGCCACCTTCGACACGCGCCCGCCCCGGATGAAACAGGTCAGATCCGTGGTGAAGAACCAGTGATGCAGACGCAGCTTGTTTTCCTCCAGCCATCTGGCGTTCTCGTCCAGGCTCATGCCGTTTTTCTGATTTTCCAGAGCCTGCGTCACCAGCAGGCCGTAGCCGGAAGAGGCGGCCAGGCTGTCGATCACGATGATCCGCCGGCCCGGATAGGCTTCTTCCATCTGCTCCTTCGCCAGGTTGGCGGAATTGACCGTGCCCGAGATCCCGCCGGACAGCGTCAGATGGATGATATCGAGCCCCTGCTTCAGGATCGGCTCAAACAGCGCGCAGTATTCTTCCAGATTGATCTGCGAGGTCACAGGCTGCGCCCCGTCGGCAATCTGCTTATAAAACGCGTCCGGCGTTATGGAAGCATAAAGGTCGTCCGGATAGTCATTCGGTCCGATATGATAATGGAACATCGCAAATGGGATCTGGTGTTCCTCCATAAACGCTCTGCTCATGTCCACGGTGGAACAGCAGGTGATTCGATACTCTGACATGATTCTCTTCCTCCTATTCTGCAGGACGGTTTGCCGCCGTACCACTCCATTCTACTTTCGTTTGGGACCGCTGTCAATACCATCCTGTCCGTCCGCAGTCTCTCCGCAGGCCCCGAAATCGGTCATTCGGTCCTCAGCGCGACCACAGGGTCCTTCTTCGCCGCGCTTCTTGACGGGATAACGCCCGCGATCAGAGTGAGCGCCATGCTGATCAGGATCAGAAGAGCGGCCGCGGGAACCGGCAGGTACGCGTTGAGATTCCCGATGCCCGTCACATGGTGGAGGATCAGATTGATCGGAATACACAGCAGGCAGGTAATCAGCACGCCCAGCACCCCGGACGTGAAGCCGATGATCACCGTCTCCGCGTTAAACATGCTGGAGACATTGCGCTTGGACGCGCCGATCGCACGCAGGATGCCGATCTCTTTGGTGCGCTCCTGGACCGAAATCAGCGTAATGACGCCGATCATGATGGAGGACACGATCAGGGAAATGGCGACAAAAGCGATCAGCACATACGTAATGGCGTTGATAATCGTGGTCACGGAGGACATCATGATCCCCACATGATCCGTATAGCGGATCTCGGACAGTTCATCCACCGTCTCATTGTAGGCGGCGATCGCATCCTCGATCACATTCTTGTCTTCAAAGGATGCGGCGTAAAGATTGATGCTCGCGGGGCTGTCCAGATCGATGCAGCCGAGGGTGATCAGGTTCTTCTCATAGGTAGAATCGGAAAACTCCAGGATCTCATCGTAATACACCGCGTTCTGTTCATCGGAAAAGCCCTGGACCGCCGCTTCCAGCGCCGCTGCCAGCTGCTCCGCCGTCATGGACGAAAGCTGCGCGGCCACGCCGGACGCGTACTGCGTTTTAAACTGTTCCGCGGCCATCTCCGAAAACAGCTCTCCCATCTCCTCATCGCTCATGGAGGAGAGATATTCGGAAATGCTGTCGGCGCTCATGCCCATCTGGGCGGACATGGCCTGGGCCATCGTCGCTTCCATCCGCTCCCGCGTCATGCCGGAAAGCATCTGCGCCACCGCCTGTTCGACCGCTTCCTCGGACGGGACGGACATGATCTTCACGTAAGCGTCCGCCTTGCCGGCCTCATCGAGGGACGCGATATGGTCCCTGAACGCGGCCGCTTTCGCCGCGTCGTCCAGCTCCCCGTCCTCGTCTTCGAACGGCAGACCCGTCAGAATATCCGTATTGGGGTTCTCCTTCTGCGCCTTAACCACATCGGAAGCCTGCGCTTGTTCCAGGATGTATTCCGTCAGCTTCGATGTATAGGCGATGGAGCCGGTTACCATAGGGGACAGCGCGTCCTCTTTTGGTTTTATGATACCGCACACCTTCAGGTGCAGACCGTTATCGTACAGATACCTGAGTCCGGCGTCCGTTGCGCGCAGGTCGGTATAGGCCCCTTCCTTCTCGTCGTAGGCGTAGCAGTCGGACGGAAGCACGATCCGGAAGTCCATACCGCAGATCTCCTCATAGGTCCATTTCTTCTGCTCATATTCGATGGTTTCCTGATCCTTTACCGCCTCCAGCAGCCGGTCGATCTCGTCGGAAGAGGTCAGGCCCAGCGCGTAGAGCGCCAGATCGTTTATCTCATTGTTTCTGTCCAGGACCAGCAGAACCTCGTTATACTGCGCGGGCCAGTTCCCGTACACCAGGTCATACTGCTTTTCCACCAGAGGATTGATCAGCCTGCCATTGTCCCCGGGGATCATCTCCTGCCAGATCCGGCTCTGGGATTCGCCCATCGCGGAGGCCGATCCGAGCGCGGAACTTTCGCGCAGCTCCATCATGGAAGACATGTCGATCCCGAAATAGTCCTTCATCATGTTCTGCATGATCTCCCTGGCGTCGGAAAGAATGATATCTCCGTCCACATTCTGGGTGTAAACGACAAGATCGGTATCGTAGGTATACTGAACGCCGTTGACGGCGCTGTACAGTCCCGACGCGCCGTTTTCATCCGCCCGTTCTTTCTCCAGAAACGCCTTGAAGGACTTCAGATCGTTCTCCCGGGTCTCCATGGAATTGAGGCTGTTCATCATATCATAGACCATGGCCTTCTGATAGACCGCGTCGTTTTCATGCTCGCCGATGGACTGCGCCTGCCCCATGAAGGTGGACAGAAGCGACGACATATCCATCTCCTGGGCCTGCAGCGTCAGCGGATAGGAGGACAGCGTCTCCTCCTGCACCGTATTAATGTAAGTCGTCATGCCCTGGGATACCGCATAGATCAGCGCGATGCCGATGATGCCGATGCTCCCGGCAAATGAGGTCAGCGCCGTGCGTCCTTTCTTTGTGAACAGGTTCTTGAGCGACAGGCCGAAAGACGTGGCGAAGGACATGGACGGCAGCTTCTTGTTCTCTGTTTTCGCTTTTTCCTTTGCACGCTCGCCCTCTGCCTCCCCCTCCGCCAGCGGAGCGGAATCATCCGTGATCTCGCCGTCCAGCATCCGGATGATGCGGGTCGAGTAGGTTTCCGCCAGATCCGGATTGTGGGTCACCATGATGACGAGCCGGTTCCTGGAGATCTCCTTCAGGATATCCATGACCTGCACGCTGGTCTCCGTATCCAGAGCGCCGGTGGGCTCATCCGCCAGAATGATGTCCGGATTGTTGACGATCGCCCGGGCAATCGCGACGCGCTGCATCTGTCCGCCCGACATTTCGCCCGGCCGCTTATTCAGCTGGGTGCCCAGGCCCACCTGCTCCAGCGCCTCCTTCGCCCGCTTTCTCCGTTCCGCTTTCGAAACGCCGGAAAGCGTCAGCGCCAGCTCCACATTCCGCAGGACTGTCTGATGGGGAATCAGATTATAGCTCTGAAACACAAAGCCGATGGAATGATTGCGGTACGCGTCCCAGTCCCTGTCCTTAAAATGTTTGGTGGAACGCCCGTTTATGATCAGATCGCCGTCCGTGGCCTGGTCCAGGCCGCCGATGATATTGAGCATCGTCGTTTTCCCGCAGCCGGAAGGCCCGAGGATCGAGACAAATTCGCTTTCCCTGAACTGCAGGGAGATCCCCTTCAGCGCGTGTACCGTACCGTCCCCGGCCGGATAATCCTTTTTTATATGTTTGAGCTCCAACATTGAAATACTGCATCCTTTCTTTAATAATTGGCAGACGTTTCGCCCCTGCTCCGATTCAGAATAGCATGCAATTCTAAACGGAAGCTAAACAATCCCCTGCCGGGCATTCTTTGCTTTCTGAATTATCGTGAACGACCCCGACTAAGGAGCGATTGGCAGATCAAGAGAAGTCTATACAAAGAAAGAGCTCCGAACGGTTCCTAACGTCGGAGTCACGATCGTCCCTTTTCAACGATACAGGCACCGTCCGATCCTTCGGTCAGACGGGGAAACTATGCCGGGAAACCTGATTTTTCCCACACTTCATTTTGTAGTTTAACACAATCTAAAAATAAAGTCTAGTATTTTTTTATCTTTCCTGTAAAATGAATAACAGTTCAGCCAGCCGCCTGATTGGATGGAAAAGCGTGCCTGCACGAATTTTCCATCATGTCCGGCGACGGAGGGAGCGCCATTTTATGAGCGACGATAGCCGCGCAGCGACGGAAAGCGCGTAAGCGCGGCTTTGCGAATGGCGCGGCTGAACGGTTGCAAAATGAATCCCACAGCTTCCCAAACCGTTCCTTCGCCGCTTTTCCGGCCGGAAAGCGGGGAAGAGCGCAAACCCAGTCTCACGGACGCGCCGCCCAGGAGCCGGCCGCGCCGCGTCCGGTCCACAACAGGAGGATCCGATGATATGAGTCAGGAAACAGACAAAGCTCTGCCATTGACCGGCAGAAAGGACGAAGAACAGCATCTGGCCGACACGCTCGCGGTCGTCCGCGACAATACCGCCCGCTACGGCGAACAGGTCCGAGCAATGCAGGCGGATATCGACGACATGCTGGAGCATTACCACGACAATGACATGGAATCCCTGACGGAACTGAACAATACCGTTACCCTCCATGAACTGATGAAGCGGAGCCTGGAGCGGAACCTGCGCGCTCTGTCGAAACCTTATTTCGGACGCATTATCTTCGACGATGAAACCGCGAAGCGCCGGGAGTCCCTCTACATCGGAAAAGGCAGCATTACGAAGGACACGATCCATCCCGTCGTCATCGACTGGCGCGCGCCCATCGCCAACGCCTACTATGAAAACGGTCTGGGAGAATGCTCCTATCAGGCTCCAGGCGGCGAATACAGGTCCATCGATCTGCTGCTGAAACGGACCTACGAGATCGAAAACGGCACGCTGCAGGATTATTTCGACAGCGAGGTCATTGCCAACGACGAGCTGCTGACCAAATACCTGGCCAAAAACAAGCAGGCGGTCCTGGGGGAGATCGTCGCCACGATCCAGAAGGAACAGAACGAGATCATCCGCCTGACGCCTTACCGGAACCTCATCGTCCAGGGGGTAGCGGGTTCCGGCAAGACCACCGTCGCCATGCACCGGATCTCCTACATCCTGTATAATTACGCGGAACGCTTCCGGCCGGAGGATTTCTACATCGTCGGAAGCAACCGGATCCTGCTCAATTATATCACCGGCGTCCTGCCGGAGCTGGATGTGCACGGCGTCCGCCAGATGACCATGGAACAGCTGTTTGCGCGGCTTCTGTACGAGGAATGGGACGAGCGGAAGCACCGGGTGCGGCGGCCGGCCGGGCCCTCCGCGGGAAACCCGGGCGGCGATCCCCGCAGCCGCCTGAGCTGGTTTACGGCGCTTAAGGAATTCTGCGACGATCTGGAATGGCGGCAGATCCGCCGGGACCCCGTATCCCTGGATCCGGAATTTGTCGCCGGCCGCACCGGGCGTTCTTTCGCGGCCGCGCCGGACATTTCCCGGGACGAATGCCTGCTCCTCAGCCGGGAGACCATTGAAAACTATCTCCGGCAGAATCCGGCCCTGTCCCTGCAGAGCAAGATCGACGGACTCAACGAGCGGCTGATGAACCGGATCCAGAACCATTTTCTGGAACACCCGGGCCGCTACACCGAGGACGAACGCCGCGGGATCGTCAGGGCCTACCGCGGATGGTTCGGCGGGAAGAAGCTGAAGCTTTCAATCTACGGTCTCTATGAGGAGTTTCTCAGGCGGCAGCGGCAGCAGGGATTCTCCGTTTCTCCTCCCGCGAAAACCTCCGACGGCTTCACGGAGTTTGACATTTACGATCTGGCGGCTCTGGCCTATCTCTACGCCCGCGTACCGGAAACCGAGGTCATCAGCGAGGCCCGCCACATCGTCATCGACGAGGCCCAGGATTTCGGCATGGCGGCCTACTGCGCGCTGGATTTCTGCATCCGCGGCTGTACCTACACGATCATGGGGGACGTATCCCAGAACATTCACTTCGGCAGCGGCCTAAACGACTGGGAAGAGCTGCGGGCCCTCCTTCTGCGGGACCGGGCGGACAGTTTCCGGATGCTTAAGAAAAGCTACCGCAATACGGTGGAGATCTCCGAATACGCCCTGCGCATTCTCCGCCACGGAACCTTTTCCGTCTACCCCGTGGAGCCGATCATCCGTCACGGGAACCCGGTTCGGGCTCTTGCCCTGGAGCCGGGGGAAGAACTGTACCGCCGCGCCGCGCAGGTTCTCCTGGCCTGGCAGACTCAGGGGTACGGCGCGCTGGCGGTCATCTGCAGAGATCCGGATTCCGCCGTGCGCGCCGCCGCGGAACTTAAAAAATATCTGGCCGTCGCAGGAGAAAACTCCGAGGAGGCGGTCTTCGGCGAAGGGGTCCTGGTGCTCCCGGTAGAATACACGAAGGGCCTGGAATTTGACGCCGTACTGATCCTGGATCCCACCCGGACCGACTACCCCGTCGACGACGGCCACGCCAAGCTGCTCTATGTGGCCGCCACCCGCGCGCTGCATGAGCTCTGCGTTCTCCATACAGGCGCTCTGACCGGCCTGATCGCCGACGAACCCGCCGCACCGGCCCGCCTGTATACGGAGGACGGCGCCGGGCATACGGCGGCGTTCCAGAAAGAAACCGGCCAGAAAACGACCAGTCTGTTCTTCTCGTCGGGCAAATCCCTGGAGATGCCGGACCGTTACGACGCCGACCGGGTCCTGCAGGCGGCCCGGCAGAAAAACGGCACGGTTTCCCGGACTCCGGCCCCGGCTGCCGGCAGCCATTCGTCCGGCGCGGCCCCGCAGGTCCGGCCGGAAACGGCCGGGCAGAGGACGGCGCCCTCGTCCTCCGGGAGGATCGGAAACGGGGCCGCTGCACCGGCATCCGGAAACAAACCCGCTGCGCCAGTTCCCGGAACCAGCCCCGCCGCACCGGCCCGCCCCAGTCCCCGGCCCGCGTTTGGTTCCAATCCGCCGGCCGGCACCCTGCAGCCGCCGGGCCATTCCAAAATCGACCTGGCGGTCCGCTGGACCACCCGCCAGCCGGACGGACTCTGTCTCCAGAGCCGTTACGGGGTCCTGCGCTTAAGCCCGGTGAACAGCCGGATCCTGCGCGTTTCCTTCGCCAGGCTGGGCCAGCTGGCCGCGGAAACCCATTCCAGGATCGCCGTCCGGCAGACCGACCGCTTCTGGATGTACCGGGAGCTGGGCGGTTACGTGGAACTGCTGACCGACGAGCTGTGCCTGCGGGTGGACAAGGCTTCCGGCGCGGTCCAGTACATGACCCGCAGCCGCCGTCCCCTCCTGGCAGAACAGCCGAAGCTCTGCCGGCAGCTGGAACCGGTCAATGATGTTTCCTGCGCCTCCTGGCTGTATCTGAACTGGGCCAGGGGCGAACAGGTGCAGGCCGTCCGGATGCCTGACGGACGCAAAGTGCAGCTGCGGGGAAAGGCCTGCGTGGTCTCCCAGGACGACGCGGCCCTGCCGTTCCCGCTGCTGATTTCCGACCGGGGCTACGGGCTGCTGATCGCCTCCTCCGGCCCCGTCGTCAGCTGCGACCTGCCTGCGTTCGGCTCCTACATCCACACAAAAAAATCCCGCCAGATGGACTTCTATTTCATTCTCGGTGAAACGGAAGCCGCCATCCGGAAGGATTATGAATATCTGTGCGGACGGGAATAAAACGTCCCGCCTCTTAAAACCCGCGGGGCCGGCCGCAGCGGTCGGCCCCGCGGGCCTGTGGCTATCCTTTCGCGTCCGGTAACTGGTACCTTCATGTCCCTGCCCTCAAACCGATAAGCTGGCAGGTACTGTCCTTTTGCGTCCGGTGACCAGTACCTTCGTGTCCTAGTCATCAAGCGAATAAACCGGCAGGTACTATCCTTTCGCATCCGGCTGCCGGTACCTTCTTCCGATTTCCTCCGCCGCCCGCATTCCGTCCATGGCCGCCGAGGTGATGCCGCCCGCGTAGCCGGCGCCCTCTCCGCACGGGAACAGGCCCGCGATCCCGCTCTCTCCCCGCTCGTTGCGGGGAATCCGCACCGGCGAGGAAGTACGGCTCTCCACGCCGGCCAGAATGCTGTCGTACCGCGAGAATCCACGGATCTTGCTCTCAAAGGCCTCGATGCCCTCCACGATGGCCGCCGACAGTTCTTCCGGCAGTATTTCCCGCAGATCGGCAAACGCGGTCCTGCCCCGGAACTGAGGGGAAACGTCGCCCCAGCCGCGGCTTACGCGCCCCAATCGGAAATCGCCGTACAGCTGCACCGGTATGTTCCCTTCTCCGGCCCGGAACGCGGCTTTCTCCAGCCGCCTCTGGTACTCTACGCCGGCCAGCGGGGAAATTCCGCCGAAATCCGCCGGGGTCACGGTCACGATCAGGGCGCTGTTGGCGTTCTCTCCCGCCCGGTCATGATTGCTCATCCCGTTCACCGCCAGCCGCCCGTTTTCCGAAGAGGCGTCCACCACATAGCCGCCCGGGCACATGCAGAACGAATAAACGCCCCGGCCGGCCGCCGTCTGGTGCGTCAGCTTGTAGGAAGCCGGTCCCAGGATGCGGACGTCCGCCGTCCCGTACTGGGACGCATCGATCATTTTCTGGGGATGCTGGATCCGAAGCCCCACCGCGAACGCTTTCGGCTGCATGGGCACGCCCCGGTCCGACAGCATGGAAAAGGTATCCCGGGCGCTGTGGCCCACGGCCAGGATCACCGCTTCCGCGCGGATGTCCCGTTTTCTCTGCCCGGTTCCGTCTCCGGCCCTTTCGGTCACCGTCACGCCCCGCAGCCTTCCCCCTTCTATCAGCAGATCCGTCACCTGGGTCCCGAAGCATACAGTCCCGCCCAGTTCCACGATATGGTTCCGGAGATTTTTTACCACATTTCCCAGCAGATCCGTGCCGATATGGGGCTTGGCGTCCCAGAGAACCGCAGGATCCGCCCCGTGTTCCGCCAGGATCTCCAGCACGCGCCGGTTCCGCCCGTCCGGGTCCTTCACCATCGTATTCAGCTTCCCGTCGGAAAAGGTTCCCGCGCCGCCTTCCCCGAACTGCACGTTGGAGCGGACGTCCAGAACGCCTTCTTCCCAGAACCGCCGCACCTTCTGCCTGCGCGTATCCACATCCTCTCCCCGCTCCAGGATCACCGGGCAATAGCCGGCCCGCGCCAGCATATAGCCGGCAAAAAGTCCCGCGGGGCCGCAGCCGACGATGACGGGAGGATGGACCAACGGCTCGTCTCCTGCCTCCGGGAAGCGGTAAACGGGTTCCCGCAGAAGGGCGGCCTGGGGACTGCCGGCGCGTTTCACGGTCTGCGCCTCCCGCTTCACTTCCACGTCCAGCGTATAGATAAACCGGATCTCCTCTTTCTTCCTGGCGTCAATGGAACGCCTGGCGACCCGGCAGGAGCGTATCTCTCCCGGCGAAATCCGCAAAAGCTTCGCCGCTTTTTCCAGAAGCTCCTGCTGCGTATGGGTAATGGGCATCTTTAACTGCGTAATCCGTATCATCTGACGCTCCTTCTATGTATCGGTCCGGCCGTTTCTCCCGGCCGCCGCTCTTCCGGCCACAGCGCCGCTGGACCAGGCCCACTGCAGATTGTAGCCGCCGCAGATGCCGTCCACGTCCAGGATCTCTCCCGCCAGGTAAAGCCCCGGCGTCCGCCTCGATTCCATCGTTTCCGGGTCTATCTCCGCCGTATCCACGCCGCCGCAGCATACCTGGGCCTGCTCAAACGGATTGGCGGCGGTCACCCGCGTCTCAAAAGCGCGGAGCTGTTCCAGCAGGGCGGACCAGCCCCGTTCCGGCACGCCGCGGACCGGCATTCCCAACGGAAGGCCTGCGCGTTTTAAAAGCACGGCGCACAGTTTTTTGTTCAGAAGGCCGATCATCCACTGTTCGCAGGTCCTGTCCGGCATCATCTGACGGCGCTGTTCCAGCATCGCGGCCGTTTCCTCCCGGCTCTGCCCCGGCAGAAAATCCATGACCGCTTTCACTTCCTGCCCCTCGTGGAGCGCGGCGGAAGCATAACGGCTGACCTGAAACACCGGGATCCCGGAAATACCGTACTCGGTCAGCTGCAGTTCCCCCCTGTCCCCGGCCAGCCTGACCCATCCTGCGGTCTCGGAGCGCCCCCGGCCGGACGGCGTCCTTCCAAACAGCGTCACCTCTGCCTCCGTCCTGACTCCGGCCATCTGCTTATAATCCTTTTCCGAACAGCGCAGCTGCACCAGGGCCGGCAGAGGCGTCCGGATCCGGTGACCCAGCATCCGCGCCAGCTCATAGCCGCTGCCGTCAGAGCCGGTCGAGGGAGCCGCCCGGGAGCCTGCCGCCAGGACCAGCGCGTCCGCCTCCAGCGTTCCCTGATTCGTCTCAATCCGGAACCGTCCGTTCTGTTTCCGGATCTTCCCTGCCGCGCAGCCGGTGCGCACAACAACTCCCAGGCGGTCCAGTTCCATTCTCAGCACGTCCAGCACGGACGACGCCTGGTCGGAATTGGGATAGAGGTATCCGTTCCGGTCCTTCGGCAGGATCCCCAGCTCCCCGAAAAAACGCAGCGTCTCGCCGACGGGGAACCGTTCGATCACCCGCCACGGAAAATCCGCCTGGCTGCAGCGGTAATATTCCGGCCTCTGGTTCCGGTTGGTAAAATTGCACCGGCCGTTCCCGGTGGACAGGATTTTTTTCCCGACCCGGTCCGTATGTTCCAGGACCGTTACCGAAGCCCCCAGGCGCGCGGCCTGGATCGCGGCCATCATGCCGGACGCGCCTCCGCCGATGACCGCGACGCGCCTGCCTGTCTTGATCCCGTTGTCCATCTTCCGCCTCCTGTCCGCTGTTTTTCTTCATTCCAAATTCTAATATTCCAACTTCAGCTGGTGTAGGATTCCAGATAGAAAAGTACCTCCATCATGGATTCAAACCAGATCCCCTCCCGCAGCCTGTCCTGTTCCTCCAGCGGGAAATCCGTGACCGGAATATGCGTCCGGAGGCATTCGCCATCGTCGTTTTCCGATACGACCAGAAGATAACCTGTTTCCGACACCAGGTAATACCGTTCCTTTTCCGGCGCACCGGGAGCGGTCTCCGCCGGTTCCTGCCGGATGACCACCTGATAGTCCGCCGCCGTTTCCGTCTCATACACCGGGTCGGGGATCGCCGTTTCATACCGCACCCGGCTCCTGGTCATGCTGTAGCCCAGGGCAAACCCCAGCGCCGCCGCGGTCAAAAGAAGCAAAAAGCAGATACTATACTTTCTCATAGGAAGCTTCCTCCTTATGCGTATAGTATCTGCCGGCCTGCGGTCTTTTAAACCTGCGGTTCCGCAGCAGAAGCCCCGCATCCGCCATCAGGAACAAAGATGCAGGAGCCGCGCCGCTTTCAAAAGCTTCGTTCCTCCGGGCATCCTGCGCATTTCCTGCTCGGTAATGCCGCGGAGCCGAATCAGGAGCACAAAATAGATCAGTACCGCCGCGCAGATCGAAACAACCGTGCCGGCCAGATTGCCCAGCCTGCCGCAGAGCCGGTACACGGCCCAGGCCGCCCCTCCCATCACCGCGGAAGCCAGAACCGGAACGAGAAACGTCCTGCGCCATTCCTGCCGGTACCGCACATACCTGGCGATGGACGCCGCGTTCATGATGCAGACCAAAAGCGCGAAGATGATATTGGCGTAAAGAACCCCGTAGATCCCCAGCTTAAACACTTTGAGCATCCCATACAGAAGGATCACATGGATCACCATGGAAATGCCGGCGTTGATCATCGGGGCCTCCATCCGGTTGATCCCCTGCAGAACGCCGTTTGTCACCGTAGACAGGGAAAAGACCACCACCGCCGCAGAACCGTACCGCAGCATATCGATCAGCATCGTATTGTCCATACCGGAAAACAGCAGGCCGGAGATGGGCTCGGCCAGCACCGCCAGCCCCACAGCCGACGGGATCGCGATGATCATGGAAAACCGGATCGCCAGGGCGGTCCTCGACAGGATCTGGCTCCGGTTCCGCTCCGCCATGGCCATGGAGAGCGACGGGATCAGGGAAGACGACAGCGCGTTTGCGATCGCCACCGGAATATTAAACAGCAGATGATAGCGCCCCGAATAGACGCCCCATTGAACCGCGATATCCGCCTGCGCGCCCATGCCGTCCATGACCTGCCCGAATACGATATTGTCGATCACCGTGCCGCTGTTGTAGATCGTGCTGCTGATCAGGATCGGCAGGATCGTCAGCGCCATGACGCGGGAAATGCTCCTGTAACTTTCCAGACGCCCGCTGCGGTCGATTCTGAGCCGCCGCCGGATCGCGCGCCGCCCGGAGAAAAACAGCAGCAGAAAGCACACAAGCGCCGTCAGGGCTCCCGCCCCGGTGCCCAGGGTCGCGCCTACCGCGCCGAAGGCGTAGGAATACTCCGTCGTCCCGTAGACCAGATTGGATTTCAGCCCGATATCAAACAATACCCTGGCCGCCGCCAGGCTCACCGCCGCGTTCACGATCTGTTCCACGATCTGGGAAAAGGCCGTGGGCGTCATGGTCGAATGTCCCTGGAAATAGCCCCGGAACACGCCCAGATACGCCATGATCCACACGGTGGGGGCCAGGGCCCGCAGCGCAAAGGAACAGTAGGGCATCTTCAGGATCTCTACAGCAAAAAAATCCGCCCCGAACCACATGATGCAGAAGCAAAGTCCTCCGGCCACGGTCGCGTAAAACAGGGAGGCTTTCAGGATCCGCATGGTATTGCGGTAGCGCCTGACGGCGATCCGCGAAGCCACCATCTTGGAAACCGCCACCGGCAGGCTGTAGGAAGACATGATCAGCAGCATCGAATAAATGCCGTAGGCGGCCCCATAATAGCCGTTGCCCTCGTCGCCGATCATGTTGGCCAGAGGGATCCGGTAAAGCATGCCGATCAGTCTTACGAGAATGCCGGCCGCCGCCAGGATGCTGCCCTGCACCAGAAAATTCGATCCTGCGCCGGCCCCCGAACGTTTTCCATATTTTGCTCTGCTTCTTCCGCTATTCATTCTTTCCATGGATCTCCGTCTTATCGAAATCCGCCGATGAAACAATGCAGACCCAGGTCTTGCCCTGATTCAGCGTGATTTCCTCATTCTTCTCATTATAATAATGGGTGACACCGAACTCCCCGTCCTTCTCCCACCGGATGCCGATGGCGCGGCCGTTGGTGATATAAAATCCATACAGAGGATTATGTACGTCGATATCCCGGTACTGGGTCGTAGCGT
This sequence comes from uncultured Lachnospiraceae bacterium, assembly GCA_947626915.1. Lineage (GTDB taxonomy): Bacteria > Bacillota > Clostridia > Lachnospirales > Lachnospiraceae > UBA3402. The sequence continues at coordinate 122,836 of CANQUA010000001.1, read as the reverse complement.
AAAATCCCATGGAGCAGAACTGGATGATGATATTCTTAACGGCGATCTGCCCCTCGTTCCCCTCGTGCTCCGCTCCGTACTGGTACCGGTAATAGAGCCCGTCCTCCTCATTATACAAAAAATACGGCTGATTGTAGGCGTAACCGGGAATGACCTCGTAGGCTTCCATGGAATTCGGAAGCTGTACCTCCTCCCCGTCTCTGGCAAAATGGTAATGGCCCTCGTAATCCTCCGCGTACTCCTGCCGGTAGCCCATCTTTTCAATGGATTCCTTGATCCCGTCGGCGCTGGCGTATGCGTTGTGGGGGGCCTTCCTGTCCTTGGAACGGTAATAGGCGATGGTTCCGATCCCCTCGATGCCGTTGATATTGTCAATATATTCCAGATAGGGCTTGGCAAAGGTGCTCTGTCCGAAATGAGCGTAAACCGCGTCGAACTCTCTGGCGAAATAGACGTAATAGGTCCGGCAGCTCCGCACCGACCCGATCCGGTCCAGATCGTCATAGTCCTCGATGATCGCCATGTAGCGGTTCATGCCGGCTTCCACCGGCGCTTCATAGACGACCCCCGCCCGGTTGATGCCGTAATGAGGCAGGGCGGCCTTGTCGTTGCTGATCATGATCGCCAGCGGCCTGCGGTTCCCGATCTCCACGTCCACCATCTCGCCGGTCAGGTAGCTCCGGATCTTCCCGTCCACTTCGACCCGCTCCTCCTGCCATGGTTCTGTTTCCTCCGGTTCGGTCTCCTCATCGGCGGCGGTGGTGATCACAATCGGGGCGCTGGTCGATTCCTTCTCCGTCTCGCTCTCAGCGGTCTCCGATTCCATCGTGGCTTCCGCCGTCGCAGAAACCTCCTCCTCTTTTTTTCCGCATGATACCGCCGTCAGCGCCAGCATCACGGCCGTCAGGCATATGATCGCTCTCTTCATCTCGTATATCCTCTGCTCTGTAAGATTTCTTCCTGTTTTTTCTCCATTAAAAGCCGTTCTTCGTCTTCCATATGGTCATAGCCGCACAGATGCAGCATACTGTGGGCCGTCAGAAACGCCAGCTCCCTGGCGGGGGAATGTCCGTATTTTTCCGCCTGCTCCAATACCTTATCGACGGAGATCATCACGTCTCCCAGCATCAGCTCCCCCGATTCCGGATTAAAACAGTCCGCAAAGTCCTCTTCCACGTGTTCAAAATCCGACGGCGTCCCATATTCCAGCGACGGGAAGGAAAGCACGTCCGTAGGCATGTCCACCTGGCGGAACCGGCGGTTGATCTCGCGGATCTCCTCGTTTCCCGTAAGGACCACGTTCACCTCGGCCTCATAGGGGCATTTCTCATAGTCCAGAGCCGCCTCCACCACATCGTTTATAATCTCCGTATAAGGCGCCGGAAGCTCCGTCTCCGCCTCGTAATCGATCCGTACCGTCATGGCTTGTCCCGCCTCCCGTTCTCATTGGTTTTTCTGACCCTCGGCGGCCTGCCTCCGCTGCGGTTTACGGGCGGTTCATGATCCATCGGCCGCTTCTTCCGCGCTTCCCGCAACTCATAGGCGTCGTAGGCTTCCACGATCTTCTGCACCAGCGGGTGCCGCACCACGTCGCTGTTGGTCAGATAGCAGAACCCGATGTCCTCCACATTCTTCAGAACCTTCACCGCCACGTCCAGACCGGAAGCCGTTCCCGCCGGCAGATCCTTCTGGGTCTGGTCCCCGGTGACGATGACCTTGGACCCGAAACCGATCCTGGTCAAAAACATCTTCATCTGGGCCGGCGTGGTGTTCTGCGCCTCGTCCAGAATAATATAGGCGTTATCCAGGGTCCGGCCCCGCATATAGGCCAGCGGCGCCACCTCGATCAGGCCTTTTTCCGCGTTATGCAGATAGGATTCCGAACCCATGATCTGGTAAAGCGCGTCATAGAGGGGCCGCAGATAGGGATCGATCTTGCTCTGCAGATCCCCCGGCAAAAATCCCAGCTTTTCTCCCGCCTCAATAGCCGGCCGCGTCAGGATGATCCGTCCCACCTCGCCGTCCTTAAAGGCCTGGATCGCCATGGCCATGGCCAGATAGGTCTTGCCGGTTCCCGCCGGGCCGATCCCGAAGACGATCATCTTTTTGCGGATGGCGTCCACGTACTCTTTCTGCCCCAGCGTCTTGGGCTTGACGGGGCGGCCGTTCACCGTCCTGCAGATAATGTCCTTGTCGATCTCCAGGATCTGGTGGTCCTGCTCCGAGAAAGACAGAGCCAGGGCATAATCCACATTCTGGGCCGTAATGGCGCTGCCCCGCTTCGACAGTTCCATGAGATTCTGGAACACGCTTCTGGCTTTGCTGACGGTCTCCTCCGGCCCGATAATCTTGATGGTCCCGTCCCGCGACACCATTGTCACCCGAAGAGTCCGTTCGATCTTTTTCAGATATTCGTCAAACTGGCCGCAGACATTCCGTTCATGTTCCGCGGGAATATCGATCATGGTTTCGATCACGCTCATGTACCCTCTGTCATCTCCTCACCCGGCGTATCCTGCGTGCTGACCGGCCGGCTGACGGAAATCTCCTCCTCAGCCGTCACCGAACACTCTATGGTATAGGATAAGCCATTCTTAAGTATTTTAACATTATTTTCGATAATGTGTACCCCCTTTTGCAATAAATTTTCAATATATTTTCCATTTATGTATTCGGAACGGACTTTCAGCTCCTTTTCCGTGTAAGGCCGCTCATAAAACACCGTTTCTTCCCCCACGGTCTGCTCCCAGTAGACCGGAAGATAGAAATCTCCGAACAGGCAGAGCTGGCGGAGCTGCGTGGTCTCCTTCCAGACCGGCCGCTCCTGTTCCGCCCCCGTCTCCGCGCCCGGGTCCGCGCCGGCCTGCGCCAGCACCCAGCGCCCGAAAGAAACGGCCGTCTCCTTTAGCGCGTTCCAAAGCTCGCCTTTCGCCGGAATCGACAGGCTGGCCCGGAACCTTCCCGCGGACAGCGTCATGCGCAGGCGTCTCCGTCCGGTCGGCGTCTCCGTCCGCAAAAGAATCGGTTCCTCCGTCCGATACGCGTAGCTGGTCCGCGCATAGACATCCGCGTCGGCGTGGACATATTTGACGCGGACCGTCTCCCCGTTATCGTTCATGACCGACAGGGCAGAAGAAACCAGGATCTGCCCCGCCTCCACCGTGTCCCCAACCGTCACGTCCGCCTTTCCCTGCCTTACGATCATCCGGGTGATCTCCCCGGCGGAACCGGCTATCAGCTCGCAGGGGGAATCATCCTTCGGGGGAACGGAGGAAAGCACTTCGTTTTCTTTGACCCGCACCACCAGGCGGGTGCCGGTGACGCTGGCGGACACCCAGGTGATCTCCGGGAACGCGCTGCGGATGGAATCCTCCAGGTCCTCGCAGGAAACGGCGTTTTTGCGCATCCCGTACCGGATATCCAGCGATTCCAGATAGTCCAGAAGCGTATCCCGGCTGTAATGGTAATTCCCCTCAAAGGAAATATTCCAGATAAAAAGAGAAAGGGCATAAACCAGGGCGAAGCAGGCGCAGGCCCCCAGAAGAAGCCCTTCCCGCTTCCGGCTGCGGCGGATCCAAAAAGGCGCCCCGTATCTGCCCAGGACATGGACCCGCACGCCCGCCTTTTTCGCCAGCGGGCGGATCCGCCAAAAATGCGGCAGAAGCATACAGCACTCGATCCCTTCCCCGCGCGGGCAAATGTCCCAGGGATCCATCTGGTTGGCGCAGCACAGGTTTAAAAAGCGTTCCTGCCCATGGCCGCTGACATGAAGGCGCAAAAAGCCTTTCCGGTAACAGGTGAATCTGTTCAGCAATCCGTGATCTCCTCCGTCTGTCCCGATTTCGCTCCGGCTCCTCGGGGAGCCCGCTTTTGTGCACTCTGCGCCGGGGTGATTCCCGTTTCCGCTCTGCCGTATTTCCCGCGTGCCCGGCCATTCCCGCCATATGAAAACGCCCGCGCGGCCCGGCTTCGTTTCGCCGCCTTCTATTTTGCGCCTTCATGATTTTACGTCTCCATGCGCACGGACCCGATCTGTCCGGCGATCATCATATCGTCCTTCGTATAATATTCGATCCGCAGCCGTTTTCCGCTGACCACAATCCGGCAGGTCCTGGCCTGGAGCCGGATCTCCTCTTCGTGAAAACTCGCAATACGGCTGTAATTTTCGATATAGACCTTCTGCCTGCCGGCGACGGTAATGACCGGTTCCCCCTGGACCACATCCTGCGGGAGATGGAGAGCGGACGCCGCCTGCGCCCTGAAAACCTCGAACATCCCAGGCCTCCGTCCCTGCCGTTTCTAAAAATCTATGCGCCGCAGACAGAAAAAAGTCCTCAATCAACCGACTGAGGACTTGCATCCGATTAATTATACTTCCTTTTTCTCGCAGCTTCAGACTTTTTCTTACGTCTAACGCTGGGCTTCTCGTAATGTTCTCTCTTGCGAATCTCCTGCTGAATACCGGCCTTCGCGCAATTTCTCTTAAATCTGCGCAGCGCACTGTCCAGAGATTCATTGTCTTTCACGATTACGTTCGACATAGCTCACACCTAACCTCCCTCCAGTTGTGTATTTGTGCATCATACAACTGTTTGGGTATTTCCTAGCACTGTCCTGATTATACCATAAAAATGGGTTTCGTCAACTGGTTTTTTTCACAGTTTTTTAATTTTTTTATATTTTTAACCATGTAACTGTGCTTTCAATACCTCTTCCGCTTTTTCCAGGGCTGCGCCGATGCCGGACGGGTCCTTGCCGCCCGCCTGGGCCATAGCCGGGCGTCCGCCGCCGCCCCCTCCTACCAGGGAAGCGATGGCCTTGATCAGATTGCCGGCGTGAGCGCCCTTCTTCTGGGCTCCGTCCGTCGCCGTCGCCATCAGGTTCACCTTGCCGTTCTGGGCCGAAGCGATGACGACGACACCTTCTCCCAGCTTGTCGCGCATCTGGTCGCCCAGGCCCCGCAGACCGTTCATATCCACATCGGCGACGCGGGTGATCAGAACCTTCATCCCCGCGATCTCCTTCACCTGGCTCATCACGTCGCCCAGGGCGCTGCCCGCCAGTTTGCTCTTCAGCTTCTCATTCTCTGCATGGAGAGCCTTGATCTCCTCGGACATGGACTCGATCTTGCGGGTCAGCTCCGCGGGCGTGGTCTTCGCCGCGCGCACCGCCGCGTGAAGCTCCTCCTCCACGCTCTTATAGTACGCCATCAGCCCGTCCCCGGTCAGGGCCTCGATCCTGCGGACGCCGGCTGCGATCCCGGTCTCGGAAAGGATCTTGAAGCAGGAGATCACGCCTGTGTTCGCCACATGGGTGCCGCCGCAGAGCTCCACGGAGAAATCTCCCATGGACACGACGCGGACCACCTGGCCGTACTTCTCGCCGAACAGCGCCATGGCCCCGGTCTTTTTGGCCTCCTCCAGGCTCATCTCCTTCGTCACGACCGGCAGGGACGCGCGGATCTCCTCATTCACCAGATCCTCCACGCGCTTCAGCTCGTCCGCCGTCATGGCTGAAAAATGGGTAAAGTCAAAACGCAGCCTGCCGGCGTCCACATAGGAACCCGCCTGCTCCACATGGTCTCCCAGCACCAGCCGCAGGGCTTTCTGCAGCAGGTGGGTCGCGCTGTGGTTCTTGCAGGTGGAAACGCGGCTGGCCTCGTCCACCTTCAGCGCAACCGTATCGCCGATCTTGAACATGCCGCCGGTCATCACGCCTACATGGCCGATCTTGCCGCCCTGCAGATGGATCGTGTCTTTCACAACAAACGTGCCGCTGCCGTTTTCGATCACGCCGGTGTCGGCCTGCTGGCCGCCCATGGTGCCGTAGAACGGGGTCTCATCCACCAGGATCGTGCCGGTCTCCCCATCGGTCAAGGCCTCCACGATCTCGTCCTCTGTGGTCAGCACCGTGATCTTCGATTCGTGGACCAGACGGTCGTAGCCGACGAATTTCGACGTGATCTCGGCGGGAATGGACTGGTAAACCGTCACATCCGCGCCCATATAATTGGTGGTCTTGCGGGCGGCTCTCGCTTTCTCCCGCTGCTCCTTCATCGCGGCCGCGAACCCTTCCTCGTCCACCTGATAATTGCGCTCCGCCAGGATCTCCACGGTCAGATCCAGCGGGAAGCCGTAGGTATCGTACAATTTGAACGCGTCCGCGCCGGAAAGGACTTTCACGCCATCCGCCGCCATCCGCTGCTCCATATCGTTTAAGATCTCCAGGCCCTGGTCGATGGTCCGGTTGAATTTTTCCTCTTCCTCGGCCAGCACCTTCAGGATCATGGCCTTCTTTTCCTCCAGCTCCGGATAACCGTCCCTGGACAGTTCGATCACGGTTTTAGCCAGATCCGCCATGAACCGGCCCTCGATGCCCAGGATCCTGCCGTGACGGACGGCCCTGCGCAGCAGACGGCGCAGCACATAGCCCCGGCCCTCGTTGCTGGGCATGATGCCGTCGGAAATCATGAACGTGCAGGACTTCACATGGTCCGCGATGATGCGCAGGGACACGTCCTTCTTCTCGTCGGCCTGGTACTGCGTATGGGCCAGCGCGCACACCTCGTCCAGAAGCGCCCGGTTCGTATCCACGGTAAACAGAGAATCCACGTCCTGTACCACCACAGCCAGGCGCTCCAGGCCCATGCCGGTGTCGATGTTTTTCTGCTTCAGTTCCGTATAATGGCCGTGGCCGTCGTTGTCGAACTGGGTAAACACGTTGTTCCAGACCTCGATGTAGCGGTCGCAGTCGCAGCCCACGGTGCAGGTCGGCTTGCCGCAGCCGTATTTTTCGCCCCGGTCATAATAGATCTCGGAACAGGGGCCGCAGGGGCCTGCGCCATGCTCCCAGAAATTATCCTCCTTGCCGAACCGGAAGATCTTCTCCTTCGGAACGCCGATCTTCTTATTCCAGATCTCGTAGGCCTCGTCGTCGTCCAGATAGACGGACGGATAGAGCCGGTCCGGATCCAGCCCCACCACCTGGGTCAGAAACTCCCAGGACCAGGAAATGGCCTCGTTCTTAAAGTAATCTCCAAATGAAAAATTGCCCAGCATCTCAAAAAAAGTGCCGTGACGGGCCGTCTTGCCGATGTTCTCGATATCGCCGGTCCGGATGCACTTCTGGCAGGTGGTAACGCGCCTGCAGGGCGGAATCTCCTGTCCGGTGAAATAGGGTTTCAGGGGCGCCATGCCGGAATTGATCAGCAGCAGGCTGTTATCGTTATGGGGCACCAGCGAGAAGCTCTTCATCGCCAGGTGGCCCTTGCTTTCAAAAAATTCCAGGAACATTTTCCTGAGCTGGTTTACGCCGTACTTTTCCAATGTCTTGTCCTCCGATTATTTTGTCTCTTTCTCTCCCGCGGCGGCTTTCTGCGCCTCTTTATGATCGCGGTATTTATGTCCGCAGACGACGCCTGCCGCGGCTACAGCGGCCAGAACGATCATTTCCAGCAGATTGCCGGCGATACTGCTCAATATGGCAGTCATATCTTAAAACCTCCTTCAATGTTCTGCTTTGTTCAGAATCCAACGATCATCCCTTATCGTAACATAAGAAATCGGAATTATCAAGACGGGAATATGAAAAAATGCGGCCGCGCCGGCGAAGCAGACGGCCCTTTTCAGCTTGTCTTGTAACGCCGGCTTTCTATTCTTCCTCTTCCTCTAAGGGTTCCTCTTCCAGCTGGGACTGTTTTTTCTTAAACTGACTGGCAAAAAACTGCAGTATGACAAAACAGACGGCGAATGCCATGCCCGCATATACGATTCCGGCTGCAATGGAACCTGCTATCTTGTCAGGAAATCGTTTGACTGTACGAACGAAGCCCAGAATTCCCATAGCAAGCGCGACTATCAGAGAATTGACGACGTTCGACGACTCATCCGGTTTCCGGCGGCGGTCCCATATTCCCTGCCTGATACATCCCACGGATAAATACAGGGAAAGCAGCATAAAAACGATCCATTTCCCCGCAAGATTCCTGAAATCAATGTCTAAAACAAGCTGCACGATGATAGCTGCCAGCAGGCCCCAGAAAGCCAGCCAGCACCCATTGTGTTCGATCCGCAGCAATATCTGCTCCTGCCGTTCATCCAAAATGTTCTTATTGTTTTTCATTTTCAACATCCTCCTCCCAGAATAAGTCATTCAATGTAGTGCCCAACGCCCTGCAGATCGCGATACAGAGCTTAAGCGACGGATTATAATCTCCGGCTTCAATCAGCCCGATCGTCTGTCTGGTGACGCCGACTTTCCTTGCAAGTGTTGTTTGTGACATTTCCAGCTCAATACGTCTGAATTTGAGTTTCAAATTTCTCATCATCCACCTCCTGTTGACAAGTATACCACAAGTATACAGCATGCCGGAATGGATGTCAAGTATATATTGCAATTAATATATATAAATTCCTTTCAGTTTATATAGATGGCGTTCATATTCTCTTTTCATTTTCGTTTTACAGTTTATATGGTTCCTGTCAGCATTCGATTTTGGGGATAAAAAGGCCGCCTGCTTTTCACCGGGGAGCCGGTGCGCAGGCGGTCTCTGTTTTCGGACTTCCGTTTTAATGATTTCCTTTCCACCCCTGTCGAACAGATAAAGACGCAAAGCCACCCATGCTATCGATCCGAAAAATAAAAACGAACCGCACGGGCCAGCCGAATCCCCGCACGGTTCATTCCTCCAAAATATCTCCGTAAATCTCCGCCAGCTCATAGCACCGGGACCGGGTGCTTTCGGCCAGGGACGCCGTATACTCCACGCTTTCCAGAGAACCTCCGGCCGATTTGCTCGCCGCCTCCGCAGCGGCCGCGTCCCGCAGCTTCAGCCATTCCCGTTCCTCGCCTACCAGCTCCGCCGCCCGCTCTTCATCCAGCTTCTCCAGGATCACATTGTAAATGGCGTTTAACTCGTTGTCCCACAGACGCAGTTCCGTATTCGCCGTGTTTTTCGCGATCTGGCTGCTGTTTGCGCCGCTGTTCGAAAAGCTTTCCTGTTCCTCGCGGTTTTTCTGGATCTGGGCGTTCAGCTCTTCAAACCTGACCAGATAGGGGTTCTCTCCCGCCAAGACCACCCCCCCGTCGACCTCATTCGGGACTTCTTCTCCCGCGGTCAGCATACCGTTTTCGGCCGCGTCCAGCGGGTACCCCGCCGCGCTGCCGGACCGTATGATATAGCTTTGGGGAGCTTCCACGGTCTCCGCAGACGGATCCGCAGGCATTGCATCCGGTATTTCCGCTCCGGGACCGTCCGCCTCCGGATCCATCGACGCTTCCTGCACCGGCCCGGACGGTTCCTCCTGCGCAGGAACCGTTTCCGCCGTCTGGGGATCTGTCCCTGCAGGCGCGGGAATATTCCAGGAACCGCCGTCCGCCCCGGCTGCCGCCAGCGTCTCATACACCTGGGCCGTGTTCTCTGCCTGGGTTTCTTCTTCCGGAGCCTCCTCCGGCCAATCGGCAGCCGTCGTCAGGACCACCACGGCCTGTTCCCGCGTCTGAACCTGCTCTGCTCCGGCACTGACAGCCACCTGCTGTCTGGGTACAACGCGCGTCACGGAGCCGGTCAGATAGCCGGTCAGAAACGTAATTCCCATACCGATGACGATCACAAAAACCAGCAGGAATATGATTTTCCGCTCTTTCATATCTCTTCCCTCGTCATGATAAACTGTGTTACGCTTAACATAACATAAATGGAATCGAAATGGAATAGACAGCAAAAATTAGTAATATTTTGTAAGATTAAATTAATAATCTAAATTATGCCCGGATGACATATTTGTTTCAGACCTACTATCGTACAAAATCAAAATACACTTTGATTCCGGCTTACAAAACGACTTTAATTATTTTCCTCCTGCTCAATGTGACACCGACTCAATTCCAAATATTGTCCATCCGGCCTTTATATTCATAGGTTCAAATCCAGCTTCACGCAATCGTATACTCTACGCCCTCGTCGATCAGCAGATCCTCTCCGTCTGCCGCCGAGGTGGCCAGCTTGTCGCAGCGCTCATTCATCGGGTGGCCGGCGTGTCCCCGGACCCAGATGAACGTCACGCGGTGGTCCCGCTTGGCGTCGAGAAGCCTCTCCCACAGGTCCACGTTCTTCACGGGGCCGCTCTTGCCCCGCTTCCAGTTATGTTTGACCCAGTTGTCGATCCAGCCCTGGTTGAAGGCGTCGGTCAGGTACCGGGAATCCGAGTAGAGCTCCACCTCGCAGGGCCGGTTTAACGCCTCCAGCCCCGCGATGGCCGCCATCAGTTCCATCCGGTTATTGGTCGTCCGCACATAGCCGGCGGAAAGGGTCTTCTCGTAAACCCGCCCCTGCTTGTCCGTGTACTGCAGCACCACGCCGTAGCCGCCGGGCCCGTCGGGATTGCCCCTGGCGGCACCGTCCGTAAAAATCAATACTTTTCCCATGCGCCGATGGTCTCCTATCTGTCCCATTTATCGCAGAGCGAATGGATCTGATTGGTGAATTTCGCCAGATCCTTGTTGGAACCGCCCTCGTTTTTCTGGATCACCGCCAGCAGCCTCTGTCCGGCCGCCAGCAGTCTCGCAAATACGCTGTCCGCGCGCTTCCGTCCCGCAGAAACCTTCGCAGCCGGCACGCCCTCGGTCACGGTGAGCCATCTGCCCTCTGCCAGATCGTAGACCGAGCCGGAAAACGGCGCGGAGGCGCAGATCTTCTCCACATGATTCAAATGATCCGCAAACAGATCGCAGACCTTGTCGTCGCCGTGAACCATGAACACCATGTCCGGTTTTTTCTCGAACGCGCGGATCCAGGTCAGAAGCCCCTCCCGGTCCGCATGTCCGCTTAAGCCCGGCAGCTCCTCGATCTTCGCTTCCACGTCGATGGTCTCTCCGAACAGCTTGACCGACGCCGCGCCGTCCAGCAGGCTCCGTCCCAGGGTCGAGACCGCCTGATAGCCCGCAAAGACCACGCTGCACTCCGGCCGCCACAGATTGTGCTTCAGATGGTGGCGGATGCGCCCCGCGTCGCACATGCCGGACGCGGAGATGATCACCTTGGGGGCCGCGTTCAGATTGATCGCAATGGACTCCTCGCTGGTGACGGCCAGCCTGAGTCCGGGAAAATCAATGGGGTTGATGCCCTGCTCCACCAGGGCTTTCGTCTCCTCGTCGTAGCAGCGCAGCAGGTTCCGCTTGAAAATATGGGTCGCCTCAATGGCCAGCGGACTGTCCACGTATACCTCGAAATCATCGTGCCCCTGGATCATATGGTCCAGCTTGATCTTCCGCAGGAAATACAGAAGCTCCTGGGTGCGTCCTACGGCAAAAGCCGGGATAACCACATTGCCCCCGCGGTCCAGGGTCTCCTGGATGATCCGGGCAAACCTGGCGATGTGGTCCGCGGTCGTCCTGTGGGTGGAAGCCACATCGTGGCTCCGGTCGCCGTAGGTACATTCCATCACCACATAATCAGCCTCCCTGATATACTGGGGGTTCCGGATCAGAGGCTTGTTCTGGTTGCCGATGTCGCCGGAGAACACGATCTTTTTCTCCACCCCGTCCTCCCGGCACCAGACCTCGATGGACGCGGATCCCAGCAGATGTCCCGCGTCGATAAAGCGGATCGTCACATCGTCGGTCAGCTTTACGACCGTATCGTATTCCTCCACCCGCAGATGGGTAAGCACTCCCTCCGCGTCCTGAATAGTATAGAGGGGCGGCTCCTCCTCCCGCCCGGCGCGCCGCGCCTTGCGGTTCTTCCATTCCGCCTCCATTTCCTGAATGTGCGCGCTGTCCTTCAGCATAATCCCGCAGAGATCGCCGGTCGCCACGGTGGCCACCACGGTTCCCCTAAAGCCTCTGGCGTAGATCAGAGGCAGGTATCCCGTATGGTCCACATGGGCATGGGTCAGAAGCACGTAATCGATCTCCGCGTAGCTGACCGGCAGGTCCGCGTTGACGTAAACATTGGCGCCCTGCTCCATGCCGCAGTCTACTAAAAGCCGGGTCTGCCCGCATTCCAGATAATGGCAGCTTCCGGTCACCTCATGGTCGGCTCCGATAAAAGTCAGTTTCATGCGTGTGTACCCCCTTTTCGATTTGTCCGTGGAAATCCACAGGCCGCGGCGCCGCTTCGGAAAGCAGATATACCGCCCCGGCCTCTGCTAAAAGTATACCATATTCTGCCGGCTTTGACAACGGAATCAAATAATAATACAGATCATGCCGCCGTTTGAGTCGTTGATGATCTTCTGCAGGGTATCCTGCAGCTTCATCTGGCAGTCCTCGGTCAGCTGGGACACCTTGGCCTGGATCCCGTCCTCCACGATCTGCTCGATGGATTTGCCGAAAATATTGGTGTTCCAGATGCCGTCCTCGCTCTCCGCCGCATTCTGTTTGATATAGGCGATCAGGTCTTTTGCCTGCTGTTCGCTGCCTACGATGGGGGCGATCTCCGTCTCGATGTGGGCCTTGATCATATTGATGGAAGGGGCCTCCGCCCGCATCTTCACGCCGTATTTATTGCCGTGTTTAATCACCTGCGGCTCATCCAGCACGATCTCCGACCGTTCCGGGGTCACGACGCCGTAGCCGCGCAGGCGGACCTGGCTGATGGCGTTCTGTACCTTATCGTACTCCTTTTTCATCCGGGCCAGCTCTCCCAGCGTCTGCATCAGCTGGTACTCGCCGGAGACCGGCATCCCTATGTAATCGCTGAGGATCTGGTAATAATAGCTGTCGTCCACATCCACCGTCACGTCCACGGCCCCGTCGGACAGGTCCATCTTATCCGCTTTCATGCCGCGCACCGCGTCGGCGGCGGCCGTCACAAGCGCGGCGGCCACGTCCTTCATCTGGTTCACTTTTCCCAGAAGCTCTTTGACCGCCTGCAGCACCCCGGCTTTCAGCCAGTGGTCCGCCGGCAGGATCTCCAGCCATTTGGGTATATAGAAATTCATCCGGGTCACCGGAAATTCATTCAGCACCGTCTGGAGGATCCGGAAAATGTCCTCTTTCCGCAGCTGTTCGCAGTTGACCGGCAGCACGGAAACCCCGTATTTCGCCTCCATCTCCTTCGCCAGCTTCTCCGTCTCCTCCGAATAGGGCTTCATGGAATTCAGAAGGATCAGAAACGGTTTCCCCAGGGCCTTCAGTTCCTGCACCGTTTTTTCCTCCGCCGGTACGTAGGCCGGCCGCTTCAGATCCCCGATGCTCCCGTCCGTCGTCACCACCAGGCCGATGGTGGAATGGTCCGTGATCACCTTCCTGGTCCCGATCTCCGCCGCTTTCGTAAACGGGATCTGGTAATCGAACCAGGGCGTCCGCACCAGCCGCTCGCTGTCGTTTTCCACATGCCCCGCCGCGCCGTCCACCATAAAGCCCACGCAGTCGATCAGACGCACCTTGGCCTCGATCCCCTCGTCCAGCCGGATCGGGGCCGCTTCCTTCGGAATGAATTTGGGCTCCGTCGTCATGATCGTTTTTCCGGCCGCGCTCTGGGGCAGTTCATCCCTGGCCTGGGTCCGGCAGTGCTCGTCTTCCATCCCCGGAAGCACCATGACCTCCATGAAACGTTTGATAAACGTGGATTTTCCGGTGCGCACCGGGCCCACGACGCCCATATAGATCTCTCCGCCCGTCCTCGCCTGGATATCCCTGTATACTGAATACATTTCCATAAATAACCCCCTTGCAGTGGTTTCCTTGACACTGTCTCGTGCTGGTACAATATATGCGCCGCCCCGGGGGGAGTATGCCGAAAAATATGGTTCCGCGCCCAGGATTGCCATTCTCCCTCCCGCCGTCTATAATTAAATGGAAACGCGGTTTTCAAAAAAAGCAAAAAAAGAACGGACGAGGCTGTCTTTTTGCCGCTTTCATTCGTTATACCTGACAGAAAGGGACGCGCGCGGCGGCTTTCAATCACGGGAAAGGAGGGCTTTGTGAACGCTGATTTTCTGCTGATTCAAAAAATGCGGCGGGGCGACGAGCAGGCCTTTGACCTGTTCGTCCGCGGGCACTATGAAGCGCTGCTGAAATACTGCTATTACCACTGCTTTGACGCGGCGTATGCCGAAGATCTGACGCAGGAGACCTTTCTGCGCTTTTTTGAGAAGCTTTCCGATTACCGTTATCTGGGGAAGACCCGGAATTATCTGTATACGATAGCGGGAAATCTTTGCAGGGACTATTACAAAAAGACAAAGGAATGTTCGCTGGAGGAACTGCCCGAGGAAGCGCAGGCAGCTCCGCAGGGCCCGGAAGAGGAAGAAATTCTGGATCAGTTCACGGTTCAGGCGGCCGTAAACGCTCTGCCGGAAGAATGGAGGGAAATCATCATCCTTTATTACTTTCAGGGACTTAGGCTGGCCGAGATCGCCGGGCTTCTGGGCATCGGCCTGCCGTTAGTAAAATACCGGATGAAACAGGCCAAAAAACGGCTGGAACAGCTGCTTGGAGAGGAGTGATTTTATGGATCTGGAAAAGGCGCTTACAAATTGCAGGGCGGACATGCAGGTAATTCCAAATGAACGCCGCGTCCGGGAAACGGTAAGACGATCCGTCGAGACCTATTGTTCAGCGGAGGAAGGGCGGCTGCTGACCTGCCACGAATTTTTATGGACGCAGCTTGGGCTGATCCGGAAACGGTGGTGGTTCTTTCAGCTTCTGGTCCTTCTGGCGCTGTGGGCCGCGCTGCCCTTCCGGCAGGGAGAACTGTCCGCGCAGCGGCTCATGGGGGCGGCGGCCGCTTTGTTTATCATTCTGGTCATACCGGAATTGTGGAGAAGTCAGACCTGCCGGTCGATGGAGATCGAATCTGCGGCTTACTATTCCCTGCGGCAGATTTACGCCGCGCGGCTTTTGCTGTTCGGGATTGTGGATCTGGTTCTGCTCAGCCTGTTTTGCTGGCTGTCGCTTTCCACGCGGAGCGTAATGCCTTTGCAGCTTCTGATTCAGTTTATCCTGCCGATGACCGTCACCGCCTGCATCTGTTTCGGCGTCTTATGCGGCAGACGGCGGCTGAGCGAAGCGTCCGCGATTCTCATGTGCGCCGGATGGAGCGGCATATGGCTGCTCATCGTTTTGAACGAACGAATCTATGCGGCGGTCGCCTGTCCTGTATGGCTGCTGCTTCTCGGTTTGGCCCTGCTGTTTTCGGCGGTTGCGGTCCGCCGGACGCTGCGTATGTGCGATTATGTTTGGGAGGAAATTCGATGAATCTGGTACTGGATAATTTAACAAAGGAATTTGGAAATTTTACGGCGGTCGACCATCTGAACCTCTCCATGACGAACGGGGTGTATGGTCTGCTGGGCGTAAACGGGGCGGGAAAAACGACCCTGATGCGGATGCTTTGTACGCTTCTTAAGCCTACCGGCGGGAAGATTTACTGTGACGGCAGGGATATCCGGGAGATAGATCAGACCTACAGGGGCCTGCTGGGGTATCTGCCCCAGGACTTTGGCTTTTACCCGGAGTTCACGGTGCGGGACTATCTTCTTTATATTTCCGCCATCAAGGGCATCCGGCCCGCCGTCGCCCAGAAACGGACCGGGGAATTGATTGAACGGGTCGGACTTGCGAAAGCGGCGGACAAAAAAATGAAGAAGCTCTCCGGAGGAATGAAGCGGCGCGCCGGTATCGCGCAGGCAATCCTGAACAATCCGAAGATCCTGATCCTCGACGAACCGACGGCGGGACTGGATCCCAACGAACGGATCCGCTTCCGCAATCTGATCAGCGAGCTTTCCGAAAAACGGCTGGTCCTGCTGTCCACTCACATCGTCCCGGATGTGGAATACATTGCAAACCAGATCCTGCTGATGAAGGACGGAGCCATCGTCAGCCAGGGCACGCTTTCGGAGATCCTCCGCTCCATGCCGGAGAAAGTCTGGAACTGCGTGGTTCCGCAGGAAGCGGCGCACAAACTGGCGCAGAGCTGCAAGGTTTCCAACAGGAAGCTGATCGGGCGCGACGCGGAGCTGCGGATCATTTCGGCGGAAAAGCCCTGTGAAACTGCCGTGTGCGCCGAGCCGGCTCTGGAGGATGTATTTTTGTCTTATTTTGGAGAAAGGGGCGGCAGCGAACATGGTGAGATTTGAACTGAAAAAGATTATTTCTAAGCCGGTCAGCAGGATCGCGCTTCTGGTACAGGCGGCGGTCCTGTGTATCGTCTGTTCCATCGCCATCGGCAACGTGCGCTATGTGGATGAAAACGGGGATACGATCCGGGGAATCGCCGCGGCGAGGGCCCTGAGAGAGGCCAAAATGCAGTGGAGCGGATACATGACGGAAGAACTGCTGGCCGGCGTCGTCGAGGAAAACGCGCGGATCAGCCGTTCGGACGAGTACCTTTCAAAGGACGCAAGGGAAAATGAAAAAGCCTATTCCAAAAAGCAGGGTTTCTCGGATATCCGCGATCTGATCAACCGGGCGTTCTGCGGCTTCCGGGAATATGATTATTACCGGATCGACAGCCTGACTGCGGCGGAAATGGGCTCGTTTTATGAGCGGAGGATCGACGGCCTGACGGAGTGGCTCTACTCAGACGAGGCGGTCCATCATTTTTCCGAAGCGGAGAAACGCTATCTGATCGGCCGGTACCAAAAGCTTGAAACGCCGCTTTATTACGAGTATTTTGGAGGCTGGGAAGCGGCTCTGCAGGACGCGCCCATGATTATCATGCTGACGTTGCTGATCGCCGGTTTTCTGGTGTACGGCATCTTTTCCGACGAAATGCAGTTAAAGGCGGATTCCGTTTTCTTCTCAGCGAAACTGGGCAGATCGAAAGCCGTGGCCGCGAAAATCCGCGCGGGTTTTTGGCTGATCACGGCGGTTTACTGGATCACCCTCCTGTGCTATTCCGCCGTCGTCCTGACCGCTCTGGGCTTTGAAGGGGCCGGGTGCGCCATTCAGCTTGGTTCGTCAAACTGGAAAAGCTTTTATTCTCTGAGCTACCTGCAGGACTACCTTCTGACGGTGCTGGGAGGCTACCTGGGAAGCCTGTTCATCCTGACGCTTTCCATGCTCGTCTCCGCCGGGACACATTCAGGGATCCTTGCGGTGACAGTTCCCTTTATCCTGCTGTTCATTCCTGAGTTTTTGCGGGGAATCTCCGCGCTGTCCGGGATACTGGGGCTCCTTCCGGACCAGCTGCTTCAGATGTGCACGGCGGTGCAGCTGTTCAACACGTACCAGCTGGGGAGCTGGGTCGTGGGAGCGGCGCCGGTTATTCTGGCGGCCTATTTCCTCCTGACCGGCATGCTGTTTCCCGCGCTGTACCGGATTTACCGGAAAACGGAAGTGAAGTGAGGGACGGAAGTAAAGTAAGAAACTGAAGTAAGGAGTTGGGGAAATGTGAAACGCGGGGCTTCTTCCGGACTGCAGCAGGGCCGAACAGACCTGCGATACTGCGCACAACCCGGCAGCAAACTGGTACAGGCGGGAAAAGAAGAAGGCAGCATGCTCTGCATCATAACCTAACATATAACCGCAGCAGGCCGCGGCATTGTCTCAGCCGCGGCCTGTTCACAGGTTTTCACTTTTTAAATCACTTTAAGTTGGGTCGGCTCACGCAACGTTTCGCTTCTGTGCCGTCCCGTTTACGCGTATATGGAGGAACGCGACCATCTCATGTTTGACGTACGCACCGGTTCGCTTCCGCGGTGTCCTGATTACGCGTATACGGAGGAACGCGGCCATCTCACGTTTGACGTATGCGCCGTCTCGCTTCCGCGCTGTCCCGTTCGTTTACGTCCCGTCTCCGCGGCGTCACCGGATATCATACACGCTCTTCACGGTCAGCCCCGCAGGATCGCCCGAAAGGATCTTCACCCGCCGGGTCTCCCCGTTCAAATCAAAATAATTGTCCTCCAGGCGCAGATCGTCGTTCTCATTCAGGATCCGGACGCCCTTCGCGTAGCAGTCGGAGGCGACGACCAGCTCGTCTCCCTCCACCGAGACCCGGATCTCCGGTTTCCGGAACCGGAAATACTTGGGGAAGCAGAAAAGCACCGTGCCCCGGGAGCAGACCTCTCCGTCCGCTTCCATCCGGTAGCTGACGTAATGCTCGAACACATCGGCCTCCGGCAGCTCCGTTTTTTCCAGCCAGTTTGCGGAAAGAGGCGGCAGCGTCATCTCGCGGCTCTCAGACCGCAGGATCTTCGCGGAAGCGTCGCGCAGCTCCCAAAATACCGTCACATTCTTCTCCGAAAGGGTCTCATTGGCGGCGCAGAGCCGGATGGACTTCTCATACTCAAAGGGCTGCACGTTCAGGTTCGGGGCCGCGGTGTGCATGCCCTCTTCCTCGCAGGAAAGCATCAGCGGGGCGAAGAACCGTTTGGCGTAGTACATGACCGCTTTCCACCGGCCGAAATAGTCGACCATCGCCCAGCTGGCTACCGGCCAGCAGTCGTTGAACTGCCAGATCACGCCGCCCATGCAGCGGCCCCGGTTCCTGCGGAAATGCTCGACGCCGTAGCGCATGGCCTCCGCCTGCATCAGCTGGGAGGCGTAGATCACCATATCGAAGTCCGTCGGGTAGAGGAACGTCTGCTCCATATAGCGCATGACCGTGCCGTTGCCGAACGCGCACCGCTGGTGCTTCTCCATCACATAGGAGAAGAGGTTGCGGTCCTCCGGCTCCGTAAAGGTCTCCACCGTCTTCAGGGCAGGCAGGGACTCGAAGCCGAACTCCGACATATAGCGCGGGAACAGCTTCCGGTACGCCGCGAACGGCAGCCCGCCGTGCCAGACTTTCCAGTAATGGACGTCGCCCCGGTTCTCGTCGTTGGGGTTGTCGAAGCCGCCGCCGCAGGAGGGGCTGGCCGGCCAGTAAAACGTCTGCGGGTCGTAGGTCTTGAGCACCTTCGGGATGATATACTCGTACATCTTGATATAATCGCTGAACAGCAGCGGATTCTTGCACCAGACCTGCCGCTCATCCCGCAAAAACAGCTCCATCTCGTTGTTGCCGCACCACAGACCCAGGGAAGCGTGATGGCGGATCCGCTTCACATTGTCAATAAACTCCTCGGTAATGTTCTTCTCGAACGCTTCCGTCAGTTCGTAGACGCAGCAGGCGAACATGAAATCCTGCCACACCACCAGCCCCAGCTCGTCACAGAGATCGAAGAAGAAATCGTCCGGATAATAGCCGCCGCCCCAGACGCGGACCACATTGAAATGGGCGTCCCGGGCCGACTCCAGGAATTTCCGGGTCCGGGCCTCGTCCACCCGCGCCACCAGGCTGTCCATGGGAATGTAATCAGCTCCCATGGCGAAGAACGCCCGCCCGTTGACCTCATGGGCGAAAGATTCTCCGTACGCGTCTTTCTTCCGCTGCATAGTCATGGTCCGCAGGCCGATGCGCCGCTCCCAGACGTCGAGAACGCCGCCGTTTTCCTCATCCAGCAGTTCCACCCGTACCGTATAGAGGGGCTGGGAACCGAGACCGTTGGGCCACCAGAGCTGTGGTTCCTCCACCACGATCTTCGACGGGCTGTCACCGTAAACGCGGACGTTCCCGTCGGGATCGGTCAGCATGACGCGGTACGAGGGGGCCGTCAGCGACTCGTTCAGGTCGTTCGCCGTTCCGCAGACACCGCAGAGGGCGGAAACCGGCGTCGCCTTGACCGTAAGTTCCAGCGTGACGCGGACCAGATCCTGCTCTGGATCCGAAAGAACCTCTTTCTCCGGCGCGTTCTGCGCGGCTTCCTGGGATCGCGTCTTACCAGGCTGCCGCGTCTCATCAGAGAGCTGCTTCTCATGCTTCTGCGCGATATAGACGCTGTCCAGCCGCGCCTGCTTTACGCCAATCAGCGACACCGGCCGGAAGATCCCGGCATCCGGCAGCCGGGGCGCCCAGTCCCATCCGAACATGCAGTGGGCCTTGCGCAGCCGCGGCATGCCTTTCATGCCGTTGGCGTCGCCCTCGATCGGGTCCTCGGCATAAGACTTCGCGATAAACTGCGTCGGGGAATGCAGCACGATCCGCAGCTCGTTTTCCCCCTCCTGCAGCCGCTCCTTCACCGAAAACTCCCAGATCCGGTGCATATTGTCCGTATCGGCCAGATACGCGCCGTTTAAGTAGATCGCGGCCAGGGTATCAATGCCGTCGAAGCGCAGCAGCACCGCGCCGCACTCCCAAAGCTCTGCCGGCACCTGAAACACCGTCCGGTACTCGTAATCCCTGTCAATGAGCGGCAGGGTCTTCAGCTCGTTGTCCCGGTAAAACGGATCCTCGATCCTGCCGTTTTTCAGGAGATCCAGATACACGCTTCCGGGAACCTGGGCGCTCATGTACGCCTCCGCCCCGCACTCCCGCATCTGCCATCCCTGATCGATCCGTAACTGAACCATCGTTTTCTTTCCTCCTCACCTTTATGATAACACCTGCCTGCGGCGGTCCGGCCGCAGACGCAGCGGGCGGTCAGGGAGGCCCTTCCGGAACGTCCTTCCGTTTCCGATAAACGCCGTCCATAATCCGCCTGACGCCGGTCCGGGCCGCCGCATGCCCTCCGCACATTCTCGCCGTCCGACTGCACTTTCCAAGCAGCAGACCTCCTGTCCTGTCAGCGCCGCCGCACGCTCTCTGTATTCTCTGCGCTCTCACTCTCCGGCCGCAACCCCCAGGCAGCAGACCTCCTACCACGTCAACGTCTCCGGCCGCCCTCTGTATGCTCTGCGCTCTCACTCTCCGACTGCAACTTCCAGACAGCAGACCTCCTGTCCTGTCAGCGCCGCCGACCGCGCGTCCGGCCCGTGCCCGCCGACATAAACCAGCGCGTTTCCCTCGCAGATGCCAAATCGTCCATCTTCGTCATAGAGCCCGAACGCCTCTTTGGGAAGCGCGATCTCCACTTCCCGCGCCTCGCCCGGCTCCAGACGCACCTTGCGCAGACCCTTCAGCTGCGCGTTGGGCGTATCCTCCCCCGGGATCTTCACGTAAACCTGAACCGTCTCCGCTCCGGCCGCCGTTCCCACGTTCCTAACCAGGGCGCGCGCCGTCACAAAGCGGCCGTCCTCGCCGTCTTCGGACGGTTTCTCGATGCGGACGTTTTCGTACGCGAACCGCGTATACGACAGTCCGTAGCCAAAGGGATACAAAGCCTCGCCTTTCATATAGCGGTAGGTCCGGCCTTTCATGCTGTAATCCGTGAAATCCGGCAGCTTCTCATCCTTATGGTAAAACGTCACCGGCAGTTTTCCTTCGGGACAGCGCTCGCCAAAAAGGATTTTTGCGATGGCTTTGCCGCCGCAGGCCCCCGGATACCAGCCCTGCAGGATCGCCGGCACATGCTCCTGGGCCCAGTCCACCGCCAGCGCGCTGCCGGACAGAAGCACCAGAATCACCGGCTTGCCGCTTGCATAAGCCGCTTCCAGGATCTGCTGCTGGATCCCCGGCAGGTTCAGGTCCGGCTTGTCGCCGCTGCCGTATTCATTGTTGGCGTCGCCTTCTTCTCCCTCGATGCTGGCGTCCAGACCCAGGCAGACCACGACCACGTCGCTGTTCTCGCAGACGCCCTTCACCTCGCTGAGCCGGTCATTGGCGTACGCCAATCCGGTGGTACGGTCCTTATAGAGGTGGCAGCCCTCCGAATACATGACCCTGGCCCGGTCCCCGACATAATCCTGGATCCCTTCCAGAACCGTCCAGTAATGGGACGCAGTCCCTTCATAATTGCCTGCCAGCGCCCGGCGGCTGTCCGCGTTGGGGCCGATGACGCCGATGGTCTGAATGGAAGAAAGCTCCAGCGGCAGCAGCCCGTCATTTTTCAGAAGCACCACGCAGCGGGCGGCCGCTTCCTCATTCAGCTTCCGCATCGGCTCGCTGTCCACCACCGAATACGGGATCCGGTCGTAGGGGTTCTCCTCTTTCCGGTCCAGCACGCCCAGCTTGATCCGGGTGGTAAACAGCCGCTCTACCGCCTCACTGATCCGCTCCTCCGACACCAACCCGTCCTCGGCCGCCTGCTTCAGGAAGTAGAACATCTTCCCACAGTTCAGATCGCAGCCGTTTTTCATGGCCATGGCCGCCGCTTCCTTAAATGTCGCCGCCACATGGTGGCCGTCGCGGATGTCCTGGACCGCGCCGCAGTCGCTGACCATATGGCCCTCGAAACCGAACTCGTCCCGGACGATCTTCTCCACCAATTCTTCATTGGCGCAGCAAGGCACCCCGTTCAGACGGTTGTAGGCCCCCATCACCGCTTCCACATGTCCTTCCTGGATACACGCCTTGAACGCGGCCAGATAGGTCTCGTAGAGATCCTGTTTGCTGACGACGGCGTCGAAGCTGTGGCGGATGGCCTCCGGTCCGCTGTGAACCGCCAGATGCTTGGCGCAGGCCGCGGCCTTCAGGTATTTCTCGTCGTGCCCCTGGAGCCCCCGGATGAAGCGCACGCCCATCCGCGAAGTCAAGTAAGGATCCTCGCCGAAGGTCTCGTGACCCCGGCCCCACCGCGGGTCGCGGAAAATATTCACGTTGGGCGACCAGAACGTCAGTCCCTTATAGATATCCGTGTCCTCTTTCGCCTGCTGGAGATTGAATTTGCCCCTGGCCTCCGTGGAAATGGCGTCGGCCACCTCCTCGACCAGATCCTCGTCAAAGGTCGCCGCGAGACCGATGGCCTGCGGGAAGACCGTGGCCACCCCGGCCCGGGCGACCCCGTGCAGCGCCTCGTTCCACCAGTTGTAAGCCTTGACGCCCAGCCGCTCGACGGCCGGAGCATTATACAAAGTCTGGAACACCTTCTCCTCCAGGCTCATCTGCTCCACCAGTTTTTTCGCCCGCTCCCGGTACTGTTCCAGAAGCTCTTTATTCTCTGTAAGTTCCATATGCCTCCCTCGTTCCGTGCCGGAAACCGAACGGAACCTTTTATTTTCCTGCCGGCCGTTATTTTCCTGCCGGCCGTTTAAACCGCTGCCTGTCCCGCCGCCGTCGCGCCCGGGACAGCTCCTGCAATCCTGCATATAACAGCGGCACTCTTTCATCGTCCCGCCGCCGGCACACCCGGGACAGTTCCTTTCCGCTCACTGATTGTTCGTGATCACGGCCCCGCCGCCGTCGTAGAGCTGAACCGGTCCGTCCAGCTCCAGCTTCACCACCGTCGTCATTTCCGCGCAGTCTTCCTCCGTCAGATAGATCCAGAGGATCCCCGGGATCCCGTTCCAGGGCGCGCCGCCGTGGACGTCGCGGCGCAGCTCCCTGCCGGAATGGAGGACCGAAGCCCGCGTCACACGGTTTTTAAGCCCTTTGACGCAGACGGCCTCCGCCGGGCGGTTATGGACGAACAGGTACAGCGTTTTCCCGTCTGCCGACAGCACGCTTCCGTCCCCGTAATAATTGGCCGGGACGCCCGCGACGGACTCGTAGACCGCCTCCTCGTTGGCGCGGATCCATTCTCCCAGGCCCAGAAGCGTCTCCTCCTGCCGCGGGACGATCGTTCCGTCCTCCATCGGTCCTACATCCAGCAGCAGGTTCCCGCCCATGCTCAGGCAGTCGCAGAACATATGGATGATCTGCCGCAGCGATTTATAATGCTGGTCCCTGGGCTGGTAGCCCCAGGAAGAATTGATCGTCGTGCAGAATTCCCAGACTCCTTTCGGACGGTTGACCGGGATCCCCTGCTCCGGCGTCAGATAATCCCCATAACCGGCGAACCGGTTGTTGATGATCAGATCCGGATTGAAGCTCTTCAGATACTCCTTAAACTCCGGCAGTCCCCACTGCTTTGCGTTCCGCTCCCAGTCGCCGTCGAACCACAGCAGGTCGATTTTCCCGTAATTTCCCAGCACCTCCGAAAGCTGCGCCCGGTCAAATTCCAGGAACCGCTGCCAGGCCGCCGGATCCTGGGTCCCGTCGGTCGGGGAACTGAATCGGTTGACCGTGCTCAGATCCGCCGGTACCCTCCCGTCCGGATAGACCGAAGCGTAATCCGGATGGGACCAGTCGAGAAGCGAATAATAGACGCCTACCTTCAGTCCCGCCCCGCGGACCGCCTCGATATATTCTTTTAAAATATCCCTGGCCGCCGGCGATTTCTTCACCACGCTTAAATCACTGTATTTTGTATCAAACAACGCCACGCCGTCATGATGCTTGCTGGTCAGGACCGCGTAGCGCGCACCGCTCTTTTTAAATAGATCCGCCCAATGGTCCGCGTCAAAATTCGATGCCGTGAACCCCTCCAGTTGTTTCATATAATCTTCATAGGAGATCGAACCGTGGTAAAACGACCAGGACTCCGACACTCCCTTTACCGCATAGATCCCGTAATGGATAAAAATGCCCAGTTTCGCTTTCTTGAACCATTCCTGCATGAGTCATCCTCCTGAACATGAATCTGAATCTCTCCCTCCGCGCTCTCTCAAGAACCGGCGGCCGGCCATGGTGCCTCTCCATACCGCCGCGCCATTCCGCACCGGGGCGTCCGAACCCGAACCGATCCCCGGTTACACAATGGGCGATGCCGGGAAGCTCTCCCGACACCGCCCTGTAAAAAAACTTTGTAAAATCGGATCAATCTCCGCCGAGACCGCTTCGAGCAGCGCCCTGGACGAACCGCTTCTGAACAAACGCGTACATGATCAGCAGCGGCAGCACCGTCAGCAGGGAGCAGGCGGAAATCATGGCCTGCTGCACGAACGGGTTGGTCGCGTCGATGGTCGTCACCCACTCCGGTTTCGTCTGGGCCGCCGTGGTGATGTACCAGCGGATGTTGCCGGACAGCGAAGACAGGTTGTAGGCCAGATGGCTGGTGGTCGGGTTCAGCAGGCTGGTGTAGTAGGTATCCGTGTAGTTCCAGAGGAAACTCAGAACCGACACCGTCAGGATCGAACCGGACATACTCGGAAGCACGATCGTGAAGAACGTGCGGAGGAATCCGGCGCCGTCCACGAACGCCGCCTCTTCGACCGAGATCGGAAGACCGCGGACCGCCTGGCGCAGGAAGTAGATATACAGGCCGCTCTTTAAGCCCATCCCGGTTCCTGCCAGGATATAGAGGGAGGCCGGATTGCCGATCAGGTTGATACCCGAACCGGTTCCGTTCACCAGGCCGATGATGCCCAGGATATCAAAGTTACGGAACGCAGCATACTGCGCCAGCATGATCGAATCGCCGGGAACGACGATGGTCAGGATCACGAAGAAGAACAGGATGTTGCTTCCCTTGAATTTCAGTCTGGCGAACGCGTAGGACGCGAGGCCGGCCGAAATCACCTGCAGGACCGTCAGAATCAGCGTCGTCGGCAGGGTGTAAAGCAGGCTGGACCAGTAGTTCATCAGGTTCTTGGACATCGACATGTCGATGAAGATCCTCGATACCTCCTGGGGGATCCACATCAGGGATTTGTCGCCCAGCATCGTCGGGGACGTGATCGCATTCTTCAGCAGTGTCCACAGCGGCTTGATGACGATGAAGCCCAGGCAGATCAGGATCACATAGCGGAACAGGGACATGATGAAGTTCCGGATGATCTTCTGGATATAATACTTGCTCAGACGGCCTTTCTTTAAGTCTACCCAGAAGCTGATGCCGGCAGTTGTCTCCGCTTTCGCAAGTCTCTCTTTTCTGGTCATTCCTTTTTTAGTCATAGTAGAACACCCCCTTCGAGACGATGCCGCAGATCACGCCGATCGCTACCAGAGTTCCTGCAAAGTAGATAAAGCTCATGGCCGCGCCGTAGCCGTAATAGGCGGCGTTGCCGTTAAACGTAATGCTGCGGATGTAGCTGGAGAACGCAATCGTCGAATCGCCGTTGGTTACCTGCGCGTTGGCGAAGGACTCGGCGATGCTGTAGACCAGGCAGACCAGGATGGTCGGGGAGACCATCGGCAGCGTGATCTTGCAGAACGTCTCAAACTGCGTGCAGCCTTCCATCTTCGCCACCTCGTAAAGAGACGGGGAGATGGCCTGCAGGCCGGCCAGGAACAGAAGCACCTGTACGCCGCAGGTCGTTACTACGTCGAAGATATTCTCCACATAGGTCACCAGCAATGTGGTCAGCTGTTCCGGAATACCGGAATTGATGACCAGCTCCTCCAGCCATTTCATATCCATGACCGCTTCCGCCGTCTCCGTCGCGAACTGCGCCTCAGCGGAGGAAAGGGTCGGGGAAGCCACGCCGGTCGCCAGGATGATCGGGATCACGAAGATCGCGCGGAAGAAGCCTCTGCCCTTGTATTCGCCGTTCAGCAGGATCGCGATGAACAGCGCCAGGAAGATCTGGAACGGCACTTCCTTGACCATATTGGTGAACGCCTCTACGAACATCCGGTTGAAGTTGGTATTGACGCCGATCACCCATTTGTAGTTCTCGGTTCCGATAAAGGTCCCCTGAAACTTGCCGTTGACCAGCTGCATGCTGCACAGCGAGTACCACAGGGTGTTTACCATGGGCCGTAAGAAAAAGAAGATCAGACCAAACAGCCACGGAAGCAGGAAAATGATACCCCACATCGCCGTCTTTTTGGAGAAGTCCATTTTCTTATACCAGGAGAGAGCCGACGCATTTCCTGACTTTTTCTTTTCTTTACTCATCTTAACTCCTCCTTTACTGTACCAGATAAGAGAACGCAGGCACCGTCACTCCGTCGAGCACTTCGTCAAGGTCGCTGTAGTTGAAATACGCCTTAACGCCGTTGGAGTAGGTCACTACGCGGAGCTTGTCGTTGCGGTCCACGATCTCATGGTCCACGATCTTCGCATCCTTCGTCTTATCGTAGAAGTTCCGGTATTCGTTGTAATAGAACCCGATCTGATCCTTCCAGTAGCTGTAATCGACCGCGAAATAATGCTCCTGCTCCGTGCCGGTCAGCAGGGAACTGTTCTCATACATCAGGGAGAACTTCGGCTGCGCGTTGCTCTCGATCGCGTGCATGATGTTCAGGAACACGTCCGTGCTCTCGCGGTTGGAACTCTCTGCGGAATACTGGATATGGCCGTCCAGGACCATGCCCATGAACGGGATCGAAGCGTCCAGTACACGCATACCGCTGTTCTCTACCGGCACGTCCATGATGTAGCTGGCGTATTTATAGCCGTCTACGGTCGGATTGGAAAGCATCAGCGTCATGCCGTCCGCAAACTGCGATACCGCCGAATCGAGCATCTCCTCTCCGGTAGACGGAGAGACCTGGCCCTCGCCGTAGTTGGTGGGGATAAAGGTAAACAGGTCCTCGGAAGCCATCGTGGTCAGCCCGAACTGCTTGGAGAACGTATTCTTCGCGTTCAGCAGGTAGGAGCTCAGCGCGTTCGGATTGATGATGAAGAGCGGGAACTCGTCTTCCGCATCGATCTGGTGCTTGATATGGTCGAACTTGTAGATCTGCGCCCTCTCATTGATGATGTTCCAGGCCACGGTCTCGTTGGAGAGCTTCGCCTTCGTGTTGGCGGTCTGCAGCAGCAGGTTCGGGAAGATCGTCGCGCCCACGGAATCCGCATAGGCTTTCAGCGCCTTGAAATCGCTGCTGCCGCCCAATCCCGGAGCGTACTTGACGCCGTCCTGCAGCGACCTCTGGTTGATGCCTCCGTTGGCGACGCCGCTGTAGATCACTTTTACGTTCTTGACGCCCTGGGCGGTCACATCCTGCAGGATTTGCTGCGCCTGCTTGAATGTGGTCAGGGACTGGGTGCCGTCATACGGGATCCCCAGGAAATACAGGGTCTTGTCGGTCGCGCCCAAAAACTCTACGAAGAACGGCGGATCCTCCTCTTTCGCTTTCTCGGTCAGGGTGCCGTTGGCCTCCAGATAATCGGTGTAGCACTGGGCCATCTGCACATAGCCCGCGCCCTTGCCCAGCCAGAAATACCGCAGCGTAATGTCGTCGTCGTAGACGTCGTCGCTGGCTTTGTAAAGGCTGAAGTCGCCGCTGCTGGAGGAAGCGCCGGTCGCCATGATCTGCTGCGCCTGGATCTCAAAGCTGAGCTTCATCTTGCTGAACGGCTCCGAATTGTCGGTGCCGCTGATGTAAGCGTCCAGCGTCGCGATCTCAGCGCCGTTTTCAATCACTCCGAAGATCGTATGCTCGGCCGTCTTCATGCCCAGGACCGGCAGGCGCATCCGGTTGTCGATGCCGTTGTAGGTCTTGGAACCCACCAGTTTATCGCCGCCGTAGTAGCTGCCCTGGAAATGGTACTCTTTCGTCTTGGTGCTGTCCAGATAGATCAGGGCGCCGCTCCCGTCGGGAACAAACATATATCCCTCTTCCGCGTCCGCCGTGGAGCTGGAATTCAGGAAGTACGGCAGAAGCTGGATGTTGTTGATCGGGTTGACCCCGCCGGTCTCCTCGATCATCGAGGTATCCATATTGACGACCAGCTCGTCGCCGTCCAGATAATACTCGACCGGGATGTAGATCTTTAAGTTGCTCGGATATTGATCCGATTCCACTTCCCATGTCTCCAGATCTTCATACAGCAGTTCGTCGGTATAATGGCCGTCCTCGTAGAACATCTGATAAACCTGTTTCATGGCCAGGGAGCCCAGACGGTTCTGCGCGCCGCCCTCGCCGCCGCCGAAGCCGCGGATCCAGTCGCCGGACGAAATCTGCGTATAGAATTTCAACATGCTCTCTTTCTGGGCGTCGGTTAAGTACTGCATCACGTACTCCTGCATCCTCTCGTCGGAAAGCCGGGTCGGGAAGTTTTTGTACGTTACGCTGTCGTCGCCCAGCGCGTAGACGATGCGGACGCCGTTGTCCAGAAGCTGGTAGGACAGCTGTCCCAGGCTCGCGCACATGCTGTAGGAATCGTACGTGCTGGTGGACCAGTACAGCTTGTTGGCGTTTTTGGAGCCGGAGAAATAGCGGACGATCATGTCGGACTGCTCGGCGTTGGACAGAGCGCCGGCCAGGCCCTCGTCTTTCGCCATGTTGGTATCCTGATAGATACCGGTCGCCGTCTCCAGCCAGCGGATGGTGCCGGTCGCGGGGTTCAGGAGAAGCTGCATCTTCGCGCTCTCTCCCACTTTGATAAATTCATCGCCGCTTAAGTTTTCATACTGCTGGGTCTCCCAGTAGCTCCCCGTCTCCCCGGATGACGACTCATCCGCTTTCACTTCGTTCTGGGGAGCGAAGCCAAACAGAAGGGAAAGGCCAAGAACGGTTCCCAAACCAAGGGATAAAACTCCTAATTTTCTCATTCTCTGCGCCTCCTTTCTACAGCATCATGAACTCTCTGACAATCTGTACCCAGTCGTTGACAAACTGTCCGAGAAGCGTTGCAAACAGCATTGCTACGAAGCAGATGATCAGCAGGGCCACGACGGATAACAGAAGCGTACCCACGTTCTTCGTGAATGTGTACTGGTTCACCATCAGCGTACCAATAAACAGATAGAAGAAGAACAGCACGTAAGCGAATACGAACAGGGCGCTTACGAGCGCGGCCTCGTTCAGGCTGACGAAATTGGACAAAATCGTGCCCAGCAGGTTCAGCCAGAGCGACGGGTACAGCGCGTATCCGACGACCTTGGTCAAATGCACCGCTTTGCCTTTGCCGGACATGAGCACGCCCACCGCCCAGTTGCCTGCGATAAAGGCCACATAGGGAAGGATCGCGCTGCCCACGATCATCGGCACGTTGACATGCTCGATATCCACGAAGCTGACCAAAAAGCCCGTGTACCTGTACTTGATCAATGCGATCCAGCCGTACAGGATGATGACGACGATGGAAAATGCCAGGGAGCCGTCGTCGTAATACTTCACGTCGTCAAAGGCCTTGAACGGGCTCGACAGCACGTAGAGCGGCCATTTGAATACCGTGAATTTGAATTTCTCCCACGCCCGGCGCAGCTTCGTGTCTTTCGGCTCCGGACGGTGTTTCTTGTAGATGGTCCATGCGACGAGCAGGATAATGATCGCCGCGATCACTCCGACCACCAGGCTGAAGTGGCTGTCCATCCACGCGCCGCTCACCTGCTGGTACGCGCTGGAATAGTACGAACGGTCCGCGCCCTTGTAGAAGTTGTCGAGGGCCTTGTCATACTCTCCCGTACGCATCTGGTACTTGCCCAGGCCCAGGTTCGCGTAGTAGAAGTTGTTGTTGATGTCCAGCACCTGCTCCCAGTAACCGGCCGCCGTCTCGTAGTCGTATTTGGACTGCGCTTCCAGCGCGGAATTGATCAGGGAGCCGTAAGTCGTGGGGGCGAATACCTCCAGGGTCTGGAACACGATGTCCACGACCACGATCTTGTCGTCCATGAAGCAGAACGTGGACGGAGAGCTTAAAAGTCCCTGCTTGTTGCCGCTGCCGCCCAGCTCATAGAGCAGATAGCCGTCGCTGCTGTAGACGAAAAGTCTGGAATAGTTGGAATCCAGAACCGCAAACCGTCCGTCGTCCGCCACCGCGATGCTGACCAGGTTCGACAGAGAGGTCGTGCCGTCGTAGTCGCCGATGGGAGGATTGACGAAATCGTGCTCCGGCATAACGTCCTTACCGGAGGAGTTCAGCTTCTTGATCGGCTTCTCCGTCGTGGAATCCGCCACGCTGGCAAAAATGAAGCCGTCCTGGTCGATGGCCAGATCGCTGTAGGAAGTCGGCAGCCACAGCTCGCTTCGGGCCAGCTGCTCTTCCGTCGCCAGCTGTCTCCATATCAGGTCGATGGCCGAATAGGTGACTTCCGTCGCGCCTACATAGCGGTTGAAGTTGCCTTCCGGATCCAGCTCGGCGAAGCCCTCGTAGCAGTTCTCAACCAGCACGTAGATACGTCCCACGCTGTCCACCACCAGGCGCTTCGGACGATAGGTCGTCGTCAGACCGATGCAGTGGGGGTCGCCGATGGCGCGTACATACTGGCCTTTTTCATCGAACTCGATGATCTCCCCCTGGTCCTTCTCGCAGATGTAGATGTGCTCGTCCTCTGTGACGAAAATGCCGGTGGGGGCTTTGATGGTACTCACCGTACCGTCTTCTCTTGTGTACTCCGTAATATAGCTTGCATTCTCAAAATTTTTATCGGTAATGACAATATAACCGTTCAGAGCCAGGTACAGCTTATCATTCCGATAGAATACGGCAGATGCGGAAGCCATGGAACTGAGTCCCAGATCCGCGCCATAGATGGTCTGTTCCAGTTCGTACGCCACCGGAGCCTCGACAATATTGCCCCAGATGTCATAGGAATAGGTATCTGCCGCGTAGGACACCGTGCCAAATCCAAGGATGGCACTTAATACAAGAGCAAGCGCTGCCGCGCACTTTCTCTTAATCTTAACAGATCTCTGCATACGCCACCTCTTATTCTTTCATGCCGGATGTTGCCATCGTAGATACCACGTTGTTCTGCATAATCAGGAACACGATAAGCGGTACGGCAAACATGATCACCGAAGATGCGGACGAAATACCTTTATAGGAAGCGCCTACGCCGGCGACGTTGCCGCTGGCCAGCTGGCCTACCACGTAAGCGAAGCCTTTCTCAGCCTCCGCATAGATGAAGCTGGCGCCCGTATTGGTCCAGAAGCTCTGGAACACCATGATAAATGCCGTTACCAGCGCCGGTTTTACCACCGGCATAACGATCGTAAAATGGATGCGGAGATACCCCGCGCCGTCGATCTGAGCCGCCTCCGTCAGGCTGTCCGGAATCTGCTCCATGAAGTTCTTCATCAGGTACAGACCCAGCGTGGAAGCGAAGCCCGGGATGATGATCGCCCACTGCGTATCCAGAAAGCCCAGATGCGCGATGGTCAGGAAGTTCGGGATCATCGTTACCGCGCCGTTGAACATCAGCGAATATACGATCAGCTGATTGAAGAACGCGGAGCCGGGGAACTTGAATTTTGCCAGCGGGAACGCGCACAAAGACGCGATCACGATATGGCCGATCGAACCTACCACCACGACGAACAGGGAGTTATACAGCGACCGGGTCACGGGAACCACCGTGTTGGCCAGGACGTTCACGAAGTCGCGGTAGTTGTTGAACGTCGGGTTCCTCACCAAAATCCTGGGCGGGAAGATGAACATCTCGTTCATCGGCTTTAAGGACTGGCTCAGCATAAAAATTACCGGGAAGAAGAACGCAAAGCCCATTGCCAGCAGGAACAGCCCGAGGAGCACGTTCCCCCAGAAGCTCCGCTCCGACTTCTTGACCGAAGGGGCGAAATCGAGCTTGGATTTCTTCTTTTTCTGGTAATTCGTTCTGATTTTAGTAATGATATCCATAGTCACTTCTCCTTTCACCCATCACGTGCCAACCTTGCGAAGCAGCTTCTGGATCAGCATGTTCGCGGCAATCATCAACAGGAAAAGCAGGAAAGCGATCGCTGACGCGTATCCCATCTCCATGCGGATGGAACCGTAGTCCATCAGGTGGTTGTAGATCGTATGGGTCGCATAGTTCGGGCTCGGGAAACCGACCAGGCCGTCGCCGACGCTGCCGACGGAGAGGGAGCTGGTGATCGCCATGACCGCGCCGAACATCAGCTGCGGCTTCATGTTGGGAAGCGTGATGTACCACAGCTCCTGCCAGCGGTTCTTGATGCCGTCGATGGCGCCCGCCTCGTACTGCGCGTCGTCCACGCCTTTAATACCGGCGACGAACGAAAGGAAGCCTACGCCCATGCTGGTCCACAGGGATGCCAGCACGACTACGATCATTACGTAATCCGAATCCGAGAGCCAGAGGATCGGCTCGCTGATGATCCCCAGGTTCTGCAGGAAAGCGTTCAGATAACCGTTGCTGTCGTTGGAGAAGATCTGCTGGAACACGGACAGAACCGCGCTGCCTGCCATACTCGGCGCGTAGAAGATCACGGTCAGCACAACGCCCAGCTTGTGGGGCAGCTCGTTGATCATCCAGGCCAGCAAAAATGACATGATGTAGCCGCCGGGTCCTACGATAACCGCGATGATCAGCGTATTCTTGATGGCGGTAATGAAGATGCTGTCATCCAAAAACAGCTTCTTATAGTTCGTCAGTCCCACGAAGTTCGCTTTCTCCAATACGTTGAAATCCGTAAAGCTGTACCAGATCGCCGTCAGGACCGGGTACACAACGAACACAAAAAACAAGATCATAAAGGGAGCGATCATGAGATACAGGGGAATGCTGCGCTTCATATCCCTGAGGGTCAAATGCACCCTTCGATTCAAAGACATTTTATTAGACGCCATGGGATCCCTCCTACTCTCTCGTGTTCAGGCCGAACTCGGTGCGCTTGCTGGTGATCTCTGCATTGATCTCATCCAGCTGAATATACAGCGTATCCACCGGATCCACGTTATCAGTTACCACAGTCGTGAACGCATTGCGCAGCACACGGCCGGTGATATAACCGCCGGGAACCTGCGGCTCCGCACGAAGGTCGCCGAGCAGCGAAAGCACTACCTGCTTAAACTCCTGGTTCAGGCCGCCGTTGGCGATCGCGTCCATGTTCGCCACCGGGAACTCGGAAGCTTCGCCGTTCTCCGCCTTCAGCTCCGTCGCGTAATTCGCCTGAGTCTCTGCACTGGTCCACCATTTCAGGAAATCCCACGCCTCATTGGTCATACCGTCTTTCGCAACCGTCGTGGAAACGATGAAGCTGGTGCTGATCATGCAGGCCGCCGTATGATCCACGGTGCCGTCCGCTTTCAGAGTGCCGGGCATTCTGGCGATGGACCACTTGCCGGAGATCTCCGGAGCGGATACGTTCAGCTGGTTGACATAGGAGTTGTAATCTACGACCGCCAGCGGAATCTCGCCGGTACGGAAACGGGTCACGAAGTTGACCGAGTAATTCAGGCCCTGCTTCGTATAATATTCCGTCCAGTACTTGAAGACTTCCATCAGATCGACCTGATCCATGTTCGTGGCGGTAAAATCGTCGTTGTAGAGCTCATAGCCGTTCTGGTACAGCATGGAAAGGAAGATGCTGTTCACAGGCACCGTCGTGGAGCTGGTGCCGCCGCCCAGCGTCGTGTACTCGTTGCTGCCCAGGTACACGGTCATATTGTCGGCCTCCAGATACGGGATGATCGAAATCAGATCCTCCCAGGTTTCCGGCACTTCCAGACCCTTGTCCTCAAAGATGTCCTTGCGGTAGATCGTCACCGGGAACGTGAGCTGATCCGGCAGTCCGTATACGCCGCCCTCATACTGCAGAAACGCCCTGGTATCGGCCGGGAACCGTTTGAAAACTTCTTCGAAATCAGCAAACTGAGTCAGGTCCAGGGCCGCGTTGCGGTACGCGAAGTTGACCGGCGTGCTGTAGCTGGACTGGAGCACCACGTCGGGGCCGGAGCCTGCTACCGTAGCGGGCAGAACCGTGTCGCCGCCGACCATGTTGATATTCACATTGTAAGGAGAATCGGCAAAGCTGGCGGTGACCATCTTCTGGATGATATCGTACTGCGCTCTCGCGTCTACGGCCACCCATACGGTCAAGGTCTTCTTGTCCTTCGACTCGCCTTCGGAATGTACCTGGAAATCGTTGGTAAACGATCCGATAAACGCGTTCCAGTTATGCGCGATTCCCGCGAAGAAACCGCCTTCTGCCTTCGGCAGCTTGTAGCCGTCGCCGGTCACCAGCAGGTAATCCAGTTCCAGCGGAACGTTGTTCACGCTGGTCAGCCACTCGGCCAGTGCGGAAAGCGCGTCGTTGAAGTCGCCCAGATACTTGGCCACGTCGTCAGGCTTTTTGATCAGCTTGACCATCGCGTTCATCATGTCCACAACGGGGGAGGTCTTGTTGGCGGAGTCCATGGTCTCGCCGAACGCCTCTACGACCGCGTTCAGACGGGTGTACTCTTTCTCCAGAACTTCCGCAATATTGGGAACATAGGTCAGGATCTGATAATCACGGTACTCGTCCGGATCCGTGCCGGTTACGGCTGTCAGTTCACGGTAAAGTACGTTCAGATTATCCACGCTCACGCTGGCCATATCCACCGCGTCCGCCAGATCGCCCAGCGTCGCCGTCAGGGAAATGGTATTGTCGCCCTGATCCAGGTAGAAATAATAGTCGCCGTCGTCTCCGCCCAGATAACCGATCTGCCAGTCGGGACCATAATAGAAGTCGATCTGCGCAGCCTCTTTAAACGGAAGCTGGCCGTTGACGGTCAGATATCTCGCGGAATAGAAACCACGGTTCAGATACTGTTTGAAACGCACGCCGATCTTGTAAAGTCCGGCTTTGGGCGCGTTCACGGTCCAGCTGATCCTCTGCCCGGCCGTAGCCCAGCTGTCGCCGCCGATCGTATTGTAAACGATATAAGAGGGATGATAAGGCTGAGTCGCTACGGAAGTACGGTCGTTGTTTGCGGAGAGAGAGGAGCTGGATTTCAGGGAAGCGTCCTCTGCCTGGACGACGATGGCGCCGTCTGTCAGATCGCCGCTGGAAAGCTGCGGCGCTTTTTCCTTGGCGGATGCGTAGTATTCGCTGTAGCTCGGAAGCGCTGCCGCCGGCTCCAGATCGATCTCGCTAAGCCCAAGGACCGCCTGCTTGGAGGCAAGGGTCAGAGTGTTGCTGCCCTGGTTCAGATAGAACATATAGCTGCCCAGAGTATCGCACTCGTCCGACTCGATATAGGCTGTGCCCGGTCCCGCGCTCTGCACCTGGGTGGGAGCCGCCTGGTTGCCGGAGGTATTCATCAGCCAGTTTTTGTTGTCATCGACCCACAGACGGGCGATGATCAGATCTTCACAGTCATCGAACGGTATCTCGCCATTCAGATACACATCTCTCAGTATGGTCTGTGTCCCGGAAGTGTCCGGATAATAGGTGAGCCGGATATGATAGAATCCGGCCTCTGCCACGTCAAACTTATAAGTAATGGAGCCATTCTCCTGGGTCCACACGACATCGCCGTCCTGCGTCAGTCCGGCCATATCGGTCTCCGCGTAATCGGAGGCTTTCAGTGTGACCGTCCCCGCCGATGCGGACGGATACGCGCCCGGATGAAGCGCGATATAATCCTCGTAGGTGACCTCGGATGAATCTTCATAACTCAGGTTTTTCGCCAGCACATCCTCACGGGTCTGTGCGTATTCGTCGCTGGAGGCCAGGTTGAACGCCACGACCGCCACGACGATCAGAGCGACCAGGATACAGATGTTTCGAATGCGAGCACGCTGTTTTTTCTTTTTCACGCCATTAACCCTTTCTTTTTAAATATATGTGGCTACGGCCCTACTCGCCGTAGAATCCGCAGCCACATATTGAGATTAAGATTAAAGATGCAGTATTGCGTGTCACTCTAAGGATTTATTTGAATCCCTGATCCTTCATGGCCTGGTCGCCGGAAGCGGTGAAGGACTCGCCGCTGGATCTGGAATCGTCGCCGTTCGCGATTACGTACGCGGCGTTCCTGTTCACCATAACATAGCCGTTGGAGTTCATGGAGTGGCCCCAGTCGCAGACGACTCTGGAGTGCAGCCAGTCGTAGATCTCGATATCCTGCTCGGTGCTGAAGGAGCCCGGATCGCCCGGCGTGTAGCCCAGGTTCACATACTCTTCGCCCTTGCTCTCAGCTTCCCACATCTTATATCTTCCCTCTGCGCCGGTCGGGCTGCACAGGTCGACGAAATCTTTCGCGATCAGATGAAGAACGATGTCCGGAATGTTCTTCGCGTCAGCCGCACGGTACTCTGCCTTCGGAACCAGAACGTCGGTCCAGATGGACTGCGCCGTCTTGTAGTTCTCACTCAGGGTCGTGTAGTCGCCGTCGCAGGTTACGTACTTGGGATCCCACGGCCACGGAACGATGCCCCACTCGCCAAGGCTGCTCTGCAGACCTTCCATCTGCCAGGCCTCTGCCATGGAGATCACATGGGTGCCGGGGTTGCCGACCGCGCTCAGGGTGCTCAGGCTGTATGTCTGGTTGGTGGAGATGCCGCCGCCGTCTACGATCTCAACATCCGTGATCGGATATGCAAGACCTAACTGAAGCAGCTGCTTGTAGAAGTCCAGAGAGGAGCAGTAAGCCTCGTCAGCCATATGGATGTTGCCGTCGGAATCAACGGAAACCACGCCGTTGGCTGCGGGAGCCATGGATACCCAGTGGTTGGTATGTACGCCGATCGGATAGGTGCCGTCCGGCAGTTTGCTCTTCAGCTCGGTCAGATACTCGATCGCATCGTCATAGCTCCACTTGCCCTGCTGGAACAGGTCGGTCGGGGTCGTGTCCATACCGATGGATTTGAGGTAGTCACGGCTGTAAACCATAACGTAAACGCTGCCCATGTTATCATAGGTCCAGCCGTAGGTATGGCCAGCCCAGGTGCCGGCTTCCGTATAGATGGAGCCCATCTGCAGCTGATCTACATCCGCCGTGATGTCGGCAAGATAATCACGCAGACCAACAACGATATCATCGCCCTGGCAGAAGATGTCGGCATACGCTTCGCCGTTGGTGATGCCAGCCAGAATCGCATCCATGGTGGTGTAGCCGTCGTCGCCTTCCAGCTTGGTGTACTGGAATTTAATGTTGTACTTCTCTTCTACCTGATGCGCGACATCCCACTTCGTGGTGTAGCTGGGGTTGTCCTTGTTATCCTCGTTCAGATCTCCGAAGTAACCGCCGCTGATACGTACGGTCGCCCCCCCGAAGTCATACTGAGGAGCCGCTTCCGTGGTCTCGGCCGCCGCAGTCGTATCAGCTGCCGCCGCAGTCGTATCGGCTGCTGCTGCCGCAGTCGTCGCCGCCGCAGTCGTATCGGCTGCTGCTGCCGCAGTCGTCGCCGCTGCCGTCGTACCGGCCGCTGCCGTCGTCGTCGTGGTATCACCGCCGCCGCCGCATGCTGCCAGGCTGCCTACCATCGCCGCCGCAAGGGCAATGGAGCTCAACTGTTTGATTGATTTTTTCATTCCTAGTCCTCCTTTATACGTTTTCGTATAGAATCTATAGCTACGGCCGCGTTCTTGCCGACAGGCGCGCCCGTGACTATCGTAAAAAGAAACAAACCACAGTTTCTACTATACGCAGAATTGAACAATCTGTCAATGTTTTTTTTTGAAAAATTTGCCGTGATTAGTGATTATTCATAATGTTGTTTTCACATTTTGTCCTGTAATCGTCCCGGAGCAGGTCTGCATACCAATAGAATATTTCTGCAATTCTCTGTATATCGCCCTCTTTGCTGTTCTCCCGCCAGATCTCCTGGTAGGACGTGAACACGCGTTCCAGCCGGTCCGCCAGCTCCATGCCGTTTACGGACGGGGCGGGCGCGGGCTTCGTTTCGGGGGCCGCCGCGGACTGTGATTCAGGCGGGATCACTCCCGGAGCCGCCGCGGGCCGGACTTCGGACGGGGCGGGCGCAGCCGCGTCCATGGAGGCAAGGCAGCTGCCTGTTTCGTTCCAGGTCCGGATGATCTCTATGGCGTTCTGTGCGACCGCGCAGACCCGGCGGCAGCTGCTGTCCATGCCGCGGGCGGTCTGCTGCAGCTGTTTTTCCAGGCGGAAAAGAGCCTCATTGGCGGCCGGCACCCGGGTCATGTCCTCCTCGCGGAACCGTTTCCGGATCTCCTCCCGGGGCCTGCCCTCCTGCGCCCATTCTTTTATGGTAACCACATTGTGCCAGCCGAACACGGTCTCCGGATAGATTTTCGCCAGAACGCCAACCAGTTCTCCGGACGGGTCTCCGAATTCCAGAATGGAAATCTGACGGTTCAGCTCATCAAAACTGATCTCCGCATTGCCCCAGGAGAAGACCGCGCCGTAAATCAGGCCGGGAACCGAGAAGACCGGATGGTTGATATGGCCGAAATCGCCCCAGTCGGTGTTCAGCACGCCGATCGCGCCGAATTTTCTGCCGAATCCGCACATCCGGACAATATTGCGGTAGCCGTTCCAGATATCGGTGACCCAGCAGTTCCAGCTGCGGACGCCGGGGCAGATATACTGGGTCGCTCCGGCTTCATAGAGGATCCGGGACTCCGTATCCCGCTGTTCCTCGCCGTAGCCCCAGTTCAGGCAGATGACATTTTTCGGCAGTTTGCCCAAAAGCTCCGGATAACGGCAGATGATATCGCCCCAGAACATGGGCTGCTTCCCGTTTTCGGTCAGGAAATCGAACAGGCCGCTGATGAATTCCAGATACAGCGTTCCCTTTCCTTTTTCCTCCGCCAGCGCACGGCTCCTGCCCTGGCCCAGATCAAAGGTCTCGTCGGCGCAGATATTGAATTTATTCGTCCGGAAGAGCTGCATATACTCGCCGATCAGCTTTTTGGACAGCTCCAGGGACCGCGGATCGGAAACGTTCATCGTGTGATGATTCATCCTGTTATAATAGGAAAACGGCTTTTTATGGCAGTCGTTGCTGCCCGGCAGCTCGCACAGATCCTGGTAGGTTTTGGTACTGAGCAGATTGCAGAGATGTCCGAAACTGGACAGGGACGGCACCAGCTCCACGCCCCGCTCACAGGCATAGCGGTCCAGCTCCAGGATCTCCTCCGCCGTCAGCGGCGTCTCGTGCCGCCAAAGCTCCGGAATATCGCGGAACAGATAGGTATGTTCGATATAAAGCTGGAACTCGGTCAGCTTGTAAAACGACAGGATGTCGATCATTTTTTTCAGGTTTTCCAGCGTCTGGACGCGTCCTCTGGCTAAATCGTGGTAAAAGCCGCGGTTTTTGATGTCCGGCTCATCCTCAATGGTCACAAACGGCAGCATGCCGGCGCTCTGGCGCACAATCTGGCGCAGAGTCTGGACGCCCCAGCCCAGGGAACGGAGGCTGCCGCCGCAGACCGACACGCCGTTTTCATCGATGGAAAGGCGGTACGCATCCGCCCCGAGAGACGGGTCCATGTTCAGGACCAGATCGCCTTTTTCCGCGCTGCCGCGCGTGACCGGCACCGTAAATCCGGACCAGGTGTGCAGTTCTTCCTTGAGCAGGTCCGCGTAAACCGACGCCCCCGGCGGGCAGGACGGCGACAGGACCAGCATCGTATGGCCGGACAGAAGCAGTGCGCCCTTTCGTTCTGCAACGTTTTTAGGAATTGGCAGTAAAATCATCGGTTTCCTCCTTGTTTTATGTGAATATTTAAAGGGTTTATAGGTTATTTGCAGGTGTGTGGTACTAGGTTATAGGTTATTAGGTTGCAGTTTGTGCGGGATAATTTCAAAAGCAGTTTAAATAAGTTTAAATAATAGGTTACAACATAGGCTGGCAGGTTGCATAAACGTGCTGCGGTTACATCGAATATTGCGTTGATAGGTTACGCAATATTATTAATAGGTTATATGACATATGGTATAAGTTTTTAACAGGGTTACAGGTTATATATGCAGGTTACAGAGGCGAATTTTTTGTTCCTGTTTCTGTTTCTGTTTCTATTTCTGCCTCTGCTTCTCTTTCTTTCCGTCTCTAATTCTTCTGTTTTCCTTCCGTCTCTGCATCTGCCTCTATCCCCGCTTCTCCTTCCGCTCCCACTTCCGCTCCCACTTCCGCTTCTGCTTCCACTTCCGCTTCCAGCACCGTAATCTCCGCCCCTTCCGCGAGGCGTCCCGCTGTCAGCGGCTCCCGAGGCAGATGATCCGGATTCTGTTCCAGATTTGACAGATACCTGGCCTCTCCCGTCCGCAGGGACAATTCGGCAATCTCATTGACCGCCGCCATGAAACAAAACTGCGCTTTCCTGCCGCTTCCGTCCGTCACGGCCTTTCCGTTGATCTCTGCCGTATAGGAAAAAGTACGGCAGTCTGCATCGATCCGAAGCGTGGTTTCCTGCCCCTCTTCCCAGCGTCCCAGATCCAGCTCGCACACGGTCCTGTGGCGCAGCCTGCCCGCAGGCCGGAAAATCAGCCGCACCGCCGTCTGGTGCTTCTCATTGCACAACTCGATCTGGAAGGATTTGCCGCCGCCCAGGCGCCCGATCCGCAGCCGCAGCTCCAGACGGATCGTCCGGGAGGCAGGCAGGACCCGTACCAGCCGGGCGTAATCGTAAGGTTCCTCATCCTCAATCCGCAGTTCTCCGCCGCTCCCGCAGGCGATCCTGCACCAGGACGGCTGATAGAGATTCCATTCCCGCAGCACATCCCCATCGAAAAATGTATCTCTCAGCAGCGGTTCTCCCGCCGCAGCCTCTTCCCCATTCCGCACGCCCGAAACGGCCCCGGCTCCGGCCGCCGCGGTTTCCCGGGAAGGCCCCGCGTTCCGTTTTTCTCCCGCGCAGCTTTCCTCTGTTTCGCCGCTCTGCCGTCTCGCCGGCATTTCTTTCTCACCGGCGCTGCTCCCTCCCGTCACAGGCAGGGGAATCCGGGCGAACCAGATATCCTCCTTGTTGACCGAATAAGTCAGGCACAGTTCCCCGTCGGGCCTGGGATTTCCCTCGCTGATGCCCCGCATATACTGCGGCCCCAGATCCTTGCAGAAGCCCTCGTAGCGGATCGGGGGCACCTCCCCGTGAACCAGGCGCATATCGTCAAAATGCAGTCCGTCGTCCGAGGTCACAATACAGAGCGGGAACCGGTGCTGGGTCTCCAGCGTCGGATCATAAACCAGGGCGAACCGGCCGTCCCCGGTCCGGCAGCCCCAGATTTTCTGCCCGCTCATGACCAGGCTCGGAGATTTCCGCGGTTCCTCCCAGCTCTCCCCGCCGTCGTGGCTCTCCGATACGAACGAATGCTTCCAGAGGCCGACTACCTCCTGCTCCGTCCGGTGGTACCAGCAAAACGCCTGATAGGTCCCCGACCGGGGGTGCTTGACACGGATCATGGGATCCCGGTCCCCGTTTTCTTCCGCCCACTGCTGGACCGCCAGCGGATTCCCCAGAAGCTCCCGGCAGGCCTCCTTCAGCTTCTCATCTCCGCTCTCCTCGAAAAGCGGATAATTCAGATGTTCTTTTTTCCATCCGGCCTGCCAGTTCACACGGATAAAATAAATGTCTCCCAGGCTCCCGTCCGGATACAGCCGGCGCACCACCCGGCCGACGCCGTAATTGTCCCAGTTGGTCATCCACAGCTGCGGGGACCAGCCGTAAAAGCCCAGGACCAGCATCACGCCGTTCGCCGCCTGATAGAACGCCATCCTCTGGTGCATAAACGCCGGCGTGCTTCCGTCAAAAACATGGTGCTGCCCTTTGTAATCCGTCACCTCGCAGGGCGGTATCCGATATTCCGGAAAGGAAATCCGATAATTCCCCCAGGCCGTCCCGTCCGGAGAGGAAGCCAGCACGGACACACCCGCGCCTCCGTGTTCGTCCTTCGGATTGGTCAGATATTGGATGTAATAGTTTCCCTTATACCAGCACAGGTCCGGCGCATGCTTGTAAGTATGTCCCGTACCGTCGTCCGCCGCCGGGTCCTCCCGGTTGGCCCGCGACACCTGATACAGATGCGCCCCCTTCACATAAGGGATCTGCCCGTGAAAATAGTCGCTGTTGGGATGAATCTTCCCTTTGTATTCCGGTCCCATGTGCCCGCTCCTTTCCGCCCGCGCAGACAGACTCCGTCGGCTGCGCGGCCTGTCTGCCTGAGGCGATCACTTCCTGCCTTATTATGTAACTTTTTCCTAAAAACGTCAAGTGAATACCGGCTGTTTTTGTATTTTCACATAAAATTGTGTTTTTCAGGCAGACAAGTGAGCGTGCTGAAAAGAATGGCGCCGGACACAGCATTTTCAGATCCTGCGGGCGGCCGGGACGTCGAAACTTAAGCAAAAAGTGGTTGCATCGCGGCGGATGCTTGAAGTATAATAAAAGCAGGAACCGCCGCATAACAGCGGCCGTTCCAGGGGGGGATATATGGACAACAAAAAAATACAATGGCACCCGGGCTTTGCAGCGGCCCTGGATCTGGAACTGCGGCAAAACCGGTCCGATCTGAAGTTTGAGCGGGAGCATAATCTGAACACGAAACCGCTGGAGATCGATCTGCTGGTAATCAAAAAGAACGCGAACGTTCAGATCGATAATGAAATCGGCCGGATATTCCGCGGCCACAATATTATAGAATACAAATCGCCGGACGACCGTCTGGATATCGACACCTTTTACAAAGTCGGGGCATACGCCAGCCTTTATAAAGCGTACGGCAGAACTCTGGATGAAGTACGGGCGGACGATGTGACGGTATCGCTGGTAAGGGAGCGCTGTCCCGTGAGACTGTTTGAAGCCTTTAAAAAGTACGGCGGCTATTCGGTGTCCCAGCCCTTCC
Source organism: uncultured Lachnospiraceae bacterium (assembly GCA_947626915.1). Lineage (GTDB taxonomy): Bacteria > Bacillota > Clostridia > Lachnospirales > Lachnospiraceae > UBA3402. The sequence goes on along the minus strand of CANQUA010000001.1, from coordinate 79,766 downwards.
AAGGACTCTATTATGTTGAGGGACGTGTGCTGTTCCCGACTCAGATCATCGTCACGGGAGAGCTTGGTCCGGGAAAACATATATGGCTGAAAGCGCTTTCGAAGCAGATGGATATGCAAAGCATGGAACAGCTGTTTGAAAACGTCCGGGGGCTCACGGGAAAATACGATCTGGAGCTGGCCGATTCGGTGCTGGACATCTGTGTCCGCGCCAATAAAGAAACGGTAAAGGCATTGTTGGAAGGAGGAGAAACGATGAGCGGAGCATTATTGGAGATTATGGAGCCGGTGATACGGGAAAAGGAAGCCGCCGCCTGGGACAGCGGAAATAAACAGGGCATCAGTCAGGGTATTCGTCAGGGTATTCGTCAGGGCATCAGCCAGGGAATCGGCCAGGGACTTGATCAGGGAATCCAGGGCACCGTTTCGATTCTCCGTGATATCGGACTCAGCGACCCGGAGATAGCGCGCCGGATCATGGAGCAATATCATTTATCCGAGAGCGCCGCGGCCGGGTACCTTGCGGCCAAACAGACGCGGTGAATGCGGAAGCGCCGCCATGCCAGGCGATTGCCGCAGGCAGTTCTTTTACATTTTATATCATACAATCGCTGCGGCACCGCCCGCAGATCTTACCAAGAAAGCGAGGATCTTTATGAAGAACCAGTTACGCATCCCCATACCCGCGGTTCCATTCGCGCCGCCGGTCTACGTTTGCCGTTACAACCCGAAACCTTTCGTACTGGACGGCGACTTAAACAAAGAGTTCTGGAAAGACATCCCGTTTACCGGCCCGTTCGTGGACATTGAGGGCGACATTCGGCCCAAGCCCCGGTTCCTGACCCGCGCCAAGCTGGCCTGGGACGACGAGAATCTTTACATAGGGGCCGTCCTGGAAGGCGACGAAATCTGGGCCACCGTGACCGAACACGACGATGTGATCTTCCGGGACAACGATTTCGAGATCTTTATCGATACCGACTCCGATACGCAGATCTATCTTGAATATGAGATGAACGCGTTAAACACCACCTGGGATCTGCTGCTGACGAAAGCCTACCGCGACATGGGCAAACCCGTCAACAGCCTGGAGATCCGCGGCCTCCGAAACGCCGTTCAGATCGACGGGACCCTGAATCAGCCGGGCCCGCAAAACCGGCGCTGGTCCGTCGAGGTCGTGATCCCGTTCTACACGCTGGCCGAGTGCAATATCGCGAGCCGCCCGCCGAAAGACGGGGACTATTACCGGGTCAATTTCTCCCGCGTGCAGTGGAAGGTCGATTCGGAAGACGGCGTTTACCGCAAGCGGCTCCGCCCGGACAGCGATCAGCCTCTCCCGGAGGACAACTGGGTATGGGCCCCCACCGGCGTCGTGAACATCCATTATCCGGAACTGTGGAGCTTCGTCTTCTTCGCCGGAAAAGAGACCGATCCGGAGGCGGCGTTTCACATTCCCGAAGACGAGCGCCGCAAATGGGAACTGCGGAAGCTTTACTACGCCCAGCAGGCGTACCTGGACGCGCACGGCCGCTACACGGACGATCTGGGCGCGCTGACGCAGATCCTGGAAGAGAACAGCCCCTGCGCCGCCAACCGGACGCTGCGGGATCTGCCGTACGCCCTGTCCGTCACGCCCCATTCGTTTGAGATCTCCTGCCCCGCGGAGGACGGCCTCCGTACGCTTGCCATTTTCTCTGACGGAAAAACGGATACATTTACTTGAATGGGCACGAAACTGCAAAACAAAATCCGCATCCGGGCAACGCGCACATCCTTGTACCGCATCGGCCCCCAACGCCCTGCCGCTGACGCATTTTCCGGATGGCCCGCAAAGACCGCGGCAATGGAGCGTCTCTTCCATTGTGCCGCGGCCTTTTTTGATATCCCAATCTTCTTATCATTCGTCTCCTGCCGGACAGTTTTTACACATATCCGCTTCCTCCGAAACCGTCAAAGTCCCGACCAGGTTTTCCAGGAATATGCCCTTTCGCCGGTCTTCCGCTTTCCGGTCAGCCATACCTAATACACTTTCACGCTCTTCAGCAGCACCTCGTCCCTGGCCGCCGTTACCCGCACCAGCAGCCGGTCGATCTTGTCGGCCCGGTCATCCAGAAGCCGGTTCTGCTGGGCAAAGGGGTCGGTCAGGGTGCAGATCTTCCTGTGTCCGACGGTTGTCCCCTGAAACAGCGGGAACTGGCTCCCGCTCTCAAACATGGCCTCGATCCGGAAATTCTCTATCCGCTGTCCTCTCGCGATATCCTCCTCCAGGATCACATGCCTCACATGGGACACCGGCCGGGCCAGCCGGATCAGATACTCGGGCTGGGTCGGATAACCGCCTTCCAGCTTCTCCACCGAGGCCTCCAGCGGCGTCCCGAATTCCCGCCGCAGAAGTTCGCCCAGCTCTTTCAGCCGCTTCACGTCCCGCTCGTCCATCCGTCCCTCCCGGTTCGGAGGAATATTCAAATTCAGGCAGGCGTTCCCGCCTACGGAAGCCTTATAAATCTGGAACAGCTTCTCCAGAGACTTAGGCTCCTCTTCCTCATGCCAGAACCATCCTTTGCGGATCGAGGTATCCACCTCCGCCGGCACAAAGGCCAGACTGTCTGCATACAGGATGCCGGCCAGCCCGCCCAGGAACTTGTCCGTATTGTATAGATGACTCAGGCTGCCCTCTCCCGCCATCGGTCCCGGGCCGGTCTGTTTTTCCGCCAGCGCGCACAGCTCGCCGGGCACCACCGACCATTCCGAGATCCGGCCCACGCCGGCCTCATTGCCGCACCAGCGGATGTCGGGGCCCTTGTCGTTAAAGATCACGGCCTGGGGCTGGTACCGGCGGATCAGTTCCACATACCTGGGAAAATCGTATACCTGGCGTTTCCCGTTGGGCCCCTCGCCGCAGGCCCCGTCGAACCAGACGCAGAAAAGCTCGCCGTATCCGGTCAGAAGCTCCTCCAGCTGACTGCAGTAATAATCGTTATAGGCCGGCGTGCCGTAATAGGGGCTGTTCCGGTCCCATGGGGACAGATAGACGCCGAAACGGATCCCGCCCTTTTTGCAGGCGCGGGCCGCCTCCCCTACCACGTCGGGCGCTCCGGGAGAATTTTTAACGCAATGCTCCGTATATTTGGAGAGCCACAAACAGAAGCCGTCGTGGTGCTTCGCCGTCAGGATCAGGCCCTTCATGCCTGCCTGCTTCACCGTCTCCACCCACTGATCGCAGTCCAGGGCCGTGGGCGCGAACCATTCTTCCTTCTCCGTCCCGTCTCCCCATTCCCGGTCCGTAAACGTATTCATTCCAAAATGGACAAAGGCATAGAAACCCATGTCAAACCAGTCCAGCTGCCTTTTCGTCGGCACGACGGCCGCCGCTTCCTTCAGAAACGATACCATCCGTATCCTCCTTCCCTCTGAAAACGCTGTCAGGCGCTCAGCACGCGGTACAGCATATCCGCCAGGCCCACATTATATCCGGCGTCCCCGTACACGGAGGTAAGACCCGCTTCCAGCACCATCGCCATCGGCAGCCTGCCGGGCGTCAGGCCGATCTCCTCCGCCAGCGCCTTATAATCCTCGCCGAAATCATGGAACAGCGGACAGATGTTCGGGATCGCTTCCAGCGTGCGCTTCAGCGTCCTGTCCTCCAGCTCCTCCGCGGATTTCACAACCACATACAGCGGCACGGACAAAGCAGAAAATTCCGCGCTCTTGTCATACAGCTCGTTCAAAATATGCTCGGTGGGCTCCCGGGTCACCTCCAGCCATACCAGGAGCGCTTTCCCGCTGCCGGACAGGTCTTTCAGCTGCGCGGTTTCTCCCTCCGGCGTCTTCAGCTGCAGATCCCGGACCCCATACTCCGTGCGGAGCGCCGTCGGCGAGATCTCGCGGAGCGAAAGCTCTTCCGTGCGTTCCTCTCCCGCATGCAGTTCAAAGGTCATCGTCTTAACCAGCTGGCTCCCGTCCGCACGGCGGTTGGAGGTCAGCAGACGGTAGATTCCGGGCTCCAGCTCCAGATGTACCCGGTTCTGCTGTAATTCCCGGAAATGCTCCCACATGCCCACTCTCCTGTACCAGTCCTTTTCAAAACGGTCCAGGGAATAATGGGCCCAGTCCGTCAGATGCAGCGCGTCGTTTCCGCAAAGCGTAAGCCCCGCTTTCGGCCCGTCCTGTGTTTTCGTCGGCCGGAAGCTTCCGTCCTGATAATACTCCACGCTGTGGTCGATCATACGGATCCGGGCGGGAATTCCCATGACGCGGTACAGGGTAACGCAGAAGACCATTTTCGACATGGCGCTCCCGATCCCGCCCCGCAGGCAGCCCAGGGCCGAGGTGACCAGATCCTCATACTCCTGACTGGGGATCGAACGGATCCAGCGTTCCGTCAGCGCAGGCAGCACCGCGGGATTCTGGCGGACCGCCTCCGTCTGCTCCCGGCTCAGACCGTTCTCCAGGAAGCGCCTGCAGGGCCGCACCATCTCGTTGGCCACCCTCGGATTGACCAGGAACCGGTAAAAGACCTCGTCCGGCATGGTCCCGGCATAGGGCGCCGCGCTCTCGCAGCATTCCTGCAGGGTCTCCGCCTTTATGTCCCACAGATCCTTTTCCCGGAGCGCTTTCAGGACCTCCAGCTTCCAGTGGCCGGGCCTCTCCGCCGTTTCCGCGGCCTGCCGGTCCTGCGCCGCCAGGCAGTCCGAATCCCAGGAGAGAAATGCCAGGATCTCCGGAAGATTTCCCAGGGAATTATGCAAAAGCCCGTCCAGCTCGCCCCGGTCCGGCTCCGCGAATCCCGCCAGCGCCTGTCCGGCAGCCTCCGCGTCATAAAAGCTTTCCTTCTTCCTGGCGCGGTATTCGGCGCACTCCTGGTTCCGCGCCAGCCCTATGGCCTTCTGCTCCGCCGTCAGGGTATCGTCGTTTTTATTGCCCAGTTTGGGCGCGTAAAATTCAAGGTCACGGAACGAATTCCCGCATTCCGGCTCCCGGTGCAGGACCACCGTCACCTCGCCCTTTTCTCCCGGCTTCAGCCCGATCATGGATACCTTGGCCTCGCCGTACCATGTATGGCTGCCGCTCCCGCAGCCTTCTGCCGTGGTTTTTTCCGGCTCCGGCAGCTCCGCCGAGGCTGCCACATACAGATCCCCGTATCCGGTCAGCATCCGCACGGTTCCGGTCTCTTCCTCCGCGCCGGCTCCGGCGGTCCTCAGAAACGCGATGGGACGCAGCTCCCCGGCGTTGACCACCTGGCACTCCACCTTCGCATCCGGAACCGGACGGCCGTTTTCCTCTTCCACCCGGATCGTCAGCCAGGTGGTCTCGGCATAGCGTTCCATATGATTCAGGATCCGGCTCATGCCCTTGCGGCCCAGGACCGGGTCCAGCGGCTCGTCCGGGCCGAACCACCGGGAATGCAGAAGCATCGCCCGGGACGAAGGCCCGATGAACCATCCGTAATTCAGCCGCTCCTCCGGCTCGCAGGCCCCGAAAAAGATCCATTTACCGTCACACCAGGCTTCCACCCAGGCGTGATTATCGTCGCAATGGGTCCAGAGAGGCGCGTAGACCTGGCGGGCCGGGATGCCGATGCTGCGCAGCACCGTGACCGCAAACGTAGACTCCTCGCCGCAGCGCCCGGTCGCCGTATGGTACATGGTCCTGGCGTTCTGGGTCCTCCCGTCCGTAGAGCGGTAGGTCCCCTCCTGCGCACACCAGTAATTGGCCTCCACGATCGTCCTCTCCATGTTTTCCGGTTGCACCCGGCCGATCACCTTTTCATAAAAAAACGGCCTCGTATCCGCAATGTCCTCATTGTTGACCCGGTGGTGCAGCACATAATTGGCAAACAGCCGTTCCGGAATCTTTCCGGCAAACGGCCCTTCCTTCCACAAAAATATCCCATGTCTGGCGTACGCCAGGAAAAGCTCCGCCGGATAATCCAGAAGATCGCTCAGCGGCATGGCACTGTAGAGAAATGTCATGGCCTGCGCCTCGTCCTCGCCGCACTGTCCCAGGACCGTCTCAATCTCCTGCTTCTTTTCGCGAAGCATCGCAAGCCGCAGTCCGGCCAGGCCGCCGGTCAGCACGGCGTCGGAGAGTCCGGACAGCGCTCCGTCCCGGGCGCCTGCCTCCTCGTTTGCGGCAGTTCCGTCCGCCGCCCCGGTCTCCAGGCGGCGGATCTCCCCGTCCAGAAGCGTCATCTGCCGGTCAAACTCCTGCCGGATCTCCTGAAAATACGCGTTTGAAAACATATCCGAATCCTCCGAACCTATTCCTTAAATCCCTTATAGAGGGTATCCAGCAAAACGCCGGTCCCGTCGCATTTATGCTCCCAATAGAAAATGCCGCCGTAGCCTTTCTCTTTCACATACGCCGCCTTGGCCGCCAGGGACCTGGGATCGTCGTAGGAAAGGAACGTGGAGCCGTCAAACAGCCAGGGGGCCTGCGCCTCGTCGTCCCAGTACGCGGTAAACCCGTTTTGATTCAGGTAATCCCGCACCAGGATTTCATAATCCGGCCCGTAGCCGCCGCCCTTCGGGCAGAGGACCAGAAGGCCGTGGTTTTCATTGTCCGCCAGATCGGTCCATTTGCGGGAATAGAACGCCGCCCCCATCAGCAGCCGGTCCGCAGGCACGCCCCGGGATTCAAACAGGGCCAGCGCCTGGGCGCAGCTGTTGGAGAACACGTCGCCCCGGTTGGAATACAGGGCGGTGTGATGGCCCGCCAGCGCGTGGAAGCCGCATTTCAGGTCATAGGTCATCACATTGATATAATCCAGGTAATCCATAAGCTCCGGCAGCTCCACGCAGTTTACGTAGTACAGATCCGCGCCGGCCGCAATCGTCAGATAATAATGGCGGCCGTTCTCCTTCTCTGTCAGGGCTTTGCGGATCTCCGCGCACAAAAGCGTAAAATTGTGCCTGTCTTCGGGGGAAACCATGCTTCCGTTCGAGGGAACGCAGGGATATTCCCAGTCCAGATCCACGCCGTCCAGATCATACCGGACGACCGCGTCGGCCATCGATTCCGCCGCCGTCCTGCGCAGCGTTTCGTCCGCGCAGCAGCGGGTAAAGGCGTCCCTTTCCTTCTGCACGATCGACAGAATGATCCTAAGCTGCGGATTCCACTGCCGGATCTGCGGGATCAGATCGATCTTATCCTGCCGCCCGGCCACAGTCAGGCTCCCGTCGTTGTGCAGCTCTCCGAAGGCCAGATTGATGCCCGTAAGCTTTTTGGCGTCCGCCTCCGCGAAGCGTCCGCTCCCTACATAGCCAATGATCTCATTCTTCATCCTCTATCTCCATCCTTCCGAAGCAGGTCCGCGTACCAGAAGAACACGTCCCCGATCCGGTCAATATCCCCGTGTTTGCTGTTCTCGTTCCAGAATTTTTTATAATGGTACAGACAGGTCTCCAGCCTCTGCGCCAGCGCGTAACCATCCTGCTTTTCCCCGGCCTTCCCGTCTTTCATCGAAGCCAGATAGACGCCCACCTCGTTGAACGTTCGGACGATGTCGATGGCCGCCAGCGTCAGGGACACGATGCCCCTGCGGGAACTGTCCATGCCGCGGCTGACGACGCGCAACTTCTCCGCCGTCTCCGCAAGCTTCTGATTGGAAGCCGGAACCTTGCCCATGTCTTCCCCGTAAAACAGCTTCGCCAGCGCCTCCCTCGGGAAGCCTTTCTGCACATGCTCTTTCAGCATGACCGCGTTGTGCCAGGAGAAGCGCATCTCGTCGCTGATCCCGCCGATGCAGCCCAGCAGCGCGCCGAACGCATCCCCGAATTCCAGCACCGAGATCTGCCGGTTCAGTTCCTCGAAATCCGGCGCGTCCCCGCTCCAGGAGAAAACCGCCCCGTAGATCAGCCCAGGGATCGAAAACACGGGATGATTCACATGGCCGAAATCACCCCAGTCGGTATTCAGCATCCCGACCGCGCCGTATTTTTTCGCGTAGCCGGTCATGATCTTCACATTTTTATAGCTGTTGGACAACACATTGACCCAGGTATTCCAGCCGCAGGTGCCCGGACACACATACTGGACCACCCCCGTCTCGGCCAGGATCCGCGTCTCGTCCTCCCTCTGGGTCGGGCTGTAGCCCCAGTTTAAGCAGATCACCTCGTGAGGGATCCGCCCCGTCAGCTCCGGATGACGGCAGATGATATCGCCCCAGAACATGGGCGTTTTTCCCTGCTTCATCAGGAAATCGAACAGCTCGCAGATATAATCCACATACAGCGCGCCGGTTCCCTTCTCGTCGGCCAGGGCCTTGCTTTTGCCTTTGCCCAGCTCAAAGGTCTCATCGGCGCAGATATTGAATTTGTCCGTCCTAAACAGGCTCATGTATTCGGCGATCATGGATTTGATCAGTTCCATGGATCCCGGATCGGAAACATTCACCGTATGCAGGGCCATCCGGCTCTCAAACGAGAACGGCTTCCCGGCGCTGTCCGGCGTCTCGCAGAACCGTTCGTAGGTCCTGGTGCTTAAAAGCTTATACAGATGCCCGAACGAAGCCAGGGACGGAACCAGTTCAATCCCTCTCTCCCAGCAATAATCGTCCAGTTCCAGAATCTCCTCCGCGGTCAGCGGCGTCTCGTCCCGCCACAGCTCCGACATGCCGCGGAACAGGTAGGTATGCTCCACGTTCAGCTGCAGCTGGTTCAGCTTATAGAACGACATGGTATCCGCCAGTTCTTTTAAATGCGCGAGGGTCTGCACCCTGCCTCTGGTCACATCATGGTAAAAGCCGCGGTTCAAAAGCATGGGCTCATCCTCAATGGACAGGCAGGGCAGAAGCCCGGCATACTGGCGCACGATCTGGCGCAGCGTGGACACCGCATAACCCACGGCGGCGGCGCTGCCTCCGCAGAGAACGGCCCCTTCCTCCGTGATATTCAAACGGTACGCCTGTTCCTTCAGATTCGGATCCAGCTTCAGCAGGATGTCCCCCGCCCGGGCCGCGCCCCGCAGGATGTCCGGCTCGATTCCGGCCCATTTTGCGGCTTCCTGCTTCAGCATCCGCGCATACACCGAAACTCCCGCCGGGCAGGAGGCGTCCAGAACGATCATGGTTCCGAGCCCCAGGGGCAGATTTCCCTCCATTAAAGTTACTTTTTCAGGCGCCGGCAATAAAATCATATTGTAATCTCCTTCTGTCTACGCAAGTCAGTCCTGTTTCATGCTCCAAGTTCCAGACTGGAACTAAAAATATAATTGGGATCGCCCCGCTCCGCCAGGGTCTCCCGCATGGTGGCCTCCGAGCGGTCCGTATGGAAAATCTTCGTCTGTCCGCCGGGATATTCCACGGTGACGGGCCGGTCCAGATCCAGCATCCCGTCCCGCAGAAGCACGGTGATCTTCCCTCCGGTGTCGTCCCGCTCCACCACGATGCGGTTTTCCTCGGCCTCCAGACGCAGGATCACGGTTCCCTCCGCCACCTTATGCGGAATCTTCACCCAGTAAAAACTGTCCACGGCCCGGTCCGTCAGCCGGTCCCTGGTATCCAGGTCCCAGATGACCCGCTTCGGCAGGGGCTGCCTGGTAAATTCCCGCAGGAAATGCACCGCGTTGGAATCCACGGTCCTCCTGGTCACCAGCCCCGTATGCAGCCAGGTCAGATTGTCGATCATCACCTGCTGCAGCTCCTGGGAATTGTCCCGGAAATTATGAGGTTTGTCCACATGGACGTACACATTGTGGGTGTACCCGTCCGGATTTTCCTTCTCCAGCCGGTCCAGCACCATCTGGTAGCGCACGGTCTCGTGGTTCCGGTCGTAGGCGAAATCGTTCATGCCCACCTGCAGCTGGATCGGCGTATGGTACAGGTTCACCAGGCTCCCCTTGTTGGGGTGGCCGGCCGACATATGCAGGGCCGCGAACCGGTCCGCCATCCGCGGGCCCACCAGATACACGCCGTCGCCGCCTGCCGAAAAGCCCAGCAGGTAGATGCGGTTGGGATCCGCCCCGTAAAACACGATCAGATTCTCGATCAGCCGGTCGTAAAGCGGATAGGATTCCAGATTGGCGTGGGTATCCCACGTGTCCCGGACGCCCCTGGGATTGACATAGATCCCGCTTTTCACGCTGTCTTTGTAATAGATGGCCATGTGAGCCCACTGCTGGTTGTTGATATCCGGAAACGGCGCTCCGCCGCCGCCGTGCAGGGCGATGTATACGGGGTACCCGCCCTCCTCCGGCTCTCCGATCACCTCCAGGCCGTATTTCATCCTCACGTCTCCGAAGAAAATGCACTGTTCCTCCACTTCCTTCTGACGCTTCGGATCCTCTCTGAGCTTCTTACAGTGTTCTTCCCAGAGATCCTTCACACATGCCTGCGCCTGCTCGCTGTTCATCATTTTTCTTTTCCGCTCCTTTCAGCGAAGTTCCGTATTTTCGTCAAACCGCAGTCCGAATCCGAACGCGAATGTATTCTCCTCAAAGAGATATTGCTTCTCCGGCTCCGGCCCGCAGCTGTTCGAACCGATCCCGTCCTGTTTGTAATCGATGCAGAGGACCGTCGTGCCGGAGTCCTCCAGCTCATAATCATGAGCCTTCGCGGTCAGCTCCTCCTGAGTATACCGGGACGCGTTGAACGCAAACGGCGTTTCCGAAGCCGCGGATACCCGCAGCGCCCCGCCGTACACCTCCACGAAGCTCACGTCGCAGTGGCTGCCGTTCTCCTGCGGCATCAGATAATTCTCAAACAGGGTGTCCACCGTCTCCTCGAACCTGCCGTGCCAGGAAGCGCGCCGCTTATCCGCGTAGCTCTCCGCCGGTCCCAGGCCGTCATAGGTCACATGCTCCAGCTCCCGTGGCAGCGTCAGCCTCACGCCGAACCGGGGCAGGCGCGGGAATTTCGGATCCTTGCTCACATCCAGACGCACGTCGACGCTTCCGTCCCGCCAGATCCGGAACCAGGCCTTCACCTCCATGAATTTCTGCATGAAACGGCAGAGCACGGAAATATCGCTCCGGATATCCACATACGCATCTGCCTGTTCCCATTCCACGGCGCGGGCCCTCACGACCGGCTTGTCGTAGTCGACGTCCTGCCACCGATGCCGGATATTGCGGTCATTGTCCGTCGGGGCCCTCCAGAGGTTCAGCTCCATCGGACGCTCCAGCACCTGACGGTTGTGGTAGGACATCCTGTCAAACAGTCCTGTAAACTGATTGATGCGGTAGAGGAAATCCGCGCCCTCCACCGTCAGGAAATGGTCGTCTCCGGCGACCGCAAATGCCTCCGCGTTTTCAGCGCGGTCTGTTCCGTTAGCTGCCCCGCTTCCGTCAAGCGGCCTGCGCAGCAGTTCTTCCGCCCTGGCGCATTTCCCGTCCGCCGGAAGCTCCGTCTCGTCAAAGCCCAGCTCCGCTCCCGCTTTCAGCAGGCTCCGGTCGCTCTTCAGCAGCCAGATCACCCGCAGATAGCAGCGTCCCGTCCCGGGCAGTTCTCCGCAGGCAAGCGTAACCTGCCCTTCGGCATGAGGCGGAACCGACGGCAGCTCCTCCGCCGCTATGCTGCCCCGGCTCACGATCTCCCCGTCCTGCCGCACTTCCCAGCGCAGCCCGCAGTAGTCCCGCAGGTCCAGGAAATCCATATAATTATGTACCGTCAGGATCCCGGTCTCCGGGTAAAACGACGTCACCCTGGCCGGACGCCAGACATTTTTAAATTCCAGAAGTCCCGTATGGGGCCGCCGGTCGGGGTATACCAGGCCGTCCATACAGAAATTGCCGTCGTGGGGATACTCTCCGTGGTCCCCGCCGTACGCGTATTTCTTCCGCCCGGCCTCGTCGGTCCCTTTATAGACCGCGTGGTCGCACCACTCCCAGACCATGCCGCCGCAGGCCCCGTCGTAGCGCTGGATCACCTGGAAATAATCCTCCAGATTGCCGGGACCGTTGCCCATGGCGTGGCAGTATTCGCAGAGGATCAGCGGACGCACCGCCGCCACCGCATATTTGTGCCGGAAATCGCCTGCATCGGGATCGGCGAAATAAGCGTGGATCTCGTTCAGTCCCGGATACATGCGGCTGTAAAGGTCCAGGTTGGAATAGTCGTACTTCGATTCGTCGGTCACGTGCCACGCGCCCTCGTAATGGGTGATCCTGGTATCGTCAAAGGCTTTCACCCACGCAAGCGCCGCCTCGATGCACTGCCCGTAGGCACTCTCATTGCCCATGGACCAGCCGAACACGCAGGGGCGGTTCTTATCCCGCTGGACGCACCGCCTGGCGCGGTCCACGATTGCAGACGTAAACTGAGGATTATCGGAAATCCAGGCTCCTTCCTCGCCCCATTTCTGCCCGTAGGCCATCTCCGCGCCGTGGGTCTCCAGATCCGCCTCGTCCAGCACATAAAAACCGTACTGGTCGCAGAGCTGGTAGAACCGCGGTGCGTTGGGATAATGGCTGGTACGGATCGCGTTTACATTGTGCCGCTTCATCACCAGCAGATCCTTTTCCATCTGCTCCGGACTGATGGCAAAGCCTGTCACCGGATCGCTGTCGTGCCGGTTGACGCCGTGCAGCTTGATCTTCTGCCCGTTGAAATAAAGAACCGCGTCCCGGATCTCCACCGTGCGCACGCCCAGCCGGTCGGCGATCGTCTCGCCCGGCGTTTTGAGGACAATCCGGTACAGGTACGGCGTCTCCGCGCTCCACAGTTTCGCGTCCGCAATCGTCAGCGACACCCGGTCCGTCCCCTCCGCTTCGCACGCCAGACGGCCGTCCGCGTCGAAGACCGAAACCTGCACCGGAACGGGATCGTTTTTGTAAGTCAGATCCACGCTCACCCTGGCGCTGCCGTCCCCGCAGGGGCTGGTCTTGACAAAGTAATCCCAGACGCACTCCCGGGGACGCCTTAGCAGATACACGTCCCGGAAGATCCCGCTCATGCGGAATTTATCCTGGTCTTCCAGATAGCTGCCGTCGCACCATTTCAGGACCAGGACCGCCAGCAGGTTTTCGCCGTCCCGCAGATACTCCGTCACGTCGAATTCGCTGGTGGAATGGGAAACCTGGCTGTAGCCCACGAACTGCCCGTTCAGCCACACGTAAAAGCAGGAATCCACGCCCTCGAAATTCAGATAGGCGCACGGGGCCGCTTCGTCCTTTTTCCACTCAAAGACGCGCCGGTACGCGCCGCAGGGGTTCTCATACGGCACATACGGCGGGTCCAGCGGGAACGGGTACCGCACGTTGGTATACTGGTGGCGGTCATATCCGTGCATCTGCCACACAGACGGCACCGGGATGGTTCCCCACCCCCTGCGCGCGTCATAGCTTTCTTCAAAGAAATGATCCTTCAGATCATAAACGCTGTCATAATAGCGGAACTCCCACTGGCCGTTCAGGGAGAATGCCCTCTCCGGACTGTCCTCCACTGCCGGCAGTCCGCCCGGGTCTTCCGCTGACGGCACATAATAGGCCCGCTCGGGCATCGTATTCACATGCAGCGTCTGTAAATCTTCAAAATATTTTGGAATAATCACAGTCGTTTTCCTTTCTGGTCCGTCCGTCGTGTAGTCCCCCGCCGCGCGTTCACATAACGCGGACCGTAACGATCTCGTAGGGCTTCAGAGCCACGCTGATCTCGTTTCCGCACACAGGCAGCTCGCTCTCATTCTCCTCCAGAAGATTGCAGGCATAGGCTTTCGTGAAAGGAGCGTTCACGGTCAGCTTCGCGCGGGTATAGCTGTTCTCCGACTCGTACATGCGGATCACCGTGCCGTTTCCGTCCTCCGCTTTCTTGACCGTCTCGAGGATCACGTTGGCGGCGTCCGCCGAAGCGATCGAATATTCCCTGCCGGCCGCCGCGCCGTTCACGACCAGGAGCGGCTGGTTCAGCTTGTAGCTCTCCGGCACGGTCCCCGCCGCCTGCCAGCCCTCCGCATGAGGGTACAGGGCGTAGGTAAACACATGCTCCTCCTGATCCGCCGTGGGGTTGGGCTCGATGCCGGATTTGATCAGGCTCAGCCCGATCACGCTGTCCTTGACGGAATGGCCGTACTTGCAGTCGTTTAACAGGCTCACGCCGTAATGTCCTTCCGACAGATCCATCCACTTCTGGCCGCAGCTCTCGAAACGGGCCACGTCCCAGCTGGTATTGCTGTGGGTCTTCCTGGTCAGGTTGCCGAACTGGATGTCAAAGGTCGCCTGGTCCGTATGCACCGCGATCGGGAAATGCACCTTCAGAAGCGTCTGATGCTCTTTCCAGTCCACGTGCGTCTTAAAATCGATCCTTCGGCTGTCCGCGTAGAAGACGATCTGCTGCGCGAAGGAGGACTTGCTGGCTTTCCTGCGGATCTCCAGCACGGCGCAGACACTGCCCATCTCCGTCCACTCCATGGATTCCACTTCATCCACCGGCCAGCTTTTTTCCGTATAGAAAATGTCAATATCCCAGTTATCGTAGTAGATCGGCTTATCCTCGTACATGCGGAGCGCGTTGGCCTTCTTTCCGGCCTGCAGCACCTCGCGGTCACAGTCCTTGTCGTACAGCCGGTCGATCTCGCCGTTTTCATCAAAATGCACCGTATAGAACGGGGTCTCCAGCGTATAGCGGTCTTTCAGGCTGAACGGGCTCTCCGCGCTCTCTTCTCCGGAAGCGGCCGCCTTGGTCAGGACCGCATAGCCCTTGGCCGGGATCCCTTTCACGAAGACCACGGTCCCGTCCGCCGTCTTCTGGCAGGGATACCGTCTCCCGGCAGCGTCCGTCAGATACGCCGCGTCGCAGTCTCCCAAATTCGCCACGTCGTCACGGCAGCTGCCTGTTGTATTCATGATAAAGACGCAGTCCCCGTCTCCCGCCAGCGCATGGAGCCGGTCCCCGGTCATCTCGCCGATCTCCTCGCTCAGCCGGGCATATTCCCGCTTCGTCACCTCATAGACCTCATGGATCGAGGAACCGGGCAGGATATCGTGGAACTGGTTCAGAAGCACCGTCTCCCACATCTTATAAATTTTCTCTGCCGGGTAGGCGCATTTTCCCTCCGCCAGCACGCTCAGAAGCTCCAGGTCCATCAGACCCAGCTCCGATTTCCGGTTGCCGCGCTTGTTGCGGGCCATGGAGGTCAGCGTCCCGCGGTGGTACTCGAAATACAGCTCGCCCTCCCACACGGGCAGCCGCTTATTGTCCCAGACTCTCTTTTTCAGTTCGTCGAAGAACACGCCCGCAAACTCCTGGCGCACCTTCGGGATGCCGCGCACGCCCTTTTCCATGCGGATCGAAGTCTCCAGCATCTCCCTGGTGGGGCCGCCGCCGCCGTCTCCGAATCCGTAGGAGATCAGGATATCGTTATTGATATCTTTATTCTGGTAGCGCATCCACCCGCCCATGATGGAATCCGGATGCAGGGCCCCGTTGTAGGTCGTGAAGAAATCCGTCACCGGCTGCTTGATGCCCAGGGTCGTGATCAGATGGGTCAGGACCTCGGTGCCGTCGATGCCGCGCCAGCGCATGGTATCGTAAGGAACCTTGTTGAACTGGTTCCAGGACAGTTTGGTCGTCATGAAATAATCAATGCCGCATTTCTTCATAATCTGCGGCAGCGCGCCGCTGTAGCCGAATACGTCCGGCAGCCACAGGATCTTGTTGTCCACGCCGAACTCTTCCTTAAAGAAGCGCTTGCCGTGCATGAACTGGCGCACCAGGGACTCGCCGGAGGTCAGGTTCGTATCCGCCTCCAGCCACATGCCGCCTTCCGGCTCCCAGCGGTGCTCGGCTACCCGCTCCTTGATCTTCGCGTACAGCTCCGGATAGCGCTCTTTCAGGAACGCGTACAGCTGCGGCTGGCTGGACATGAAATGGTAGGAGGGGTATTCGTCCATCAGCTTCAGCACCGTGGCGAAGCTGCGGCCGGTCTTCTCCCGGGTCTGCTCCACGGTCCACCACCAGGCCACGTCGATATGGGTATGGCCGATGCAGGTGGCGATCACATCGCTGTAGCCCGCCATGTCCGTATAGAGCGCTTTGTCTATGTAATCGCTGGCTTCCTGCAGGGTCCGGTAAAATTCCGGAGAATAGGGAGTCCGCAGATCGATGAAATTGACCGTCTCGTTCAGGACGTTCTCAATCTCCATGCGGTTCCGGTCCTCTTTTTCCATCCGCTGAAACGCCCACAGCGGCACCTGCAGATCGTAGTATACTTTATTGATCAGGGCGTCCATCTCAAAGAAATCCACGCGGAGCTGGAACTCGTCGTGCAGCGTGCCGGTGTAGGCCTGAAGCTCAACCGTAAGCTCCTCGCCGCCCTTCGCGCACTCCGTGATATTCACCATACGGTGGTTCATATCGATCCCCTGAACCACTTCCCCGTTGATGAACAGCAAAAACTGCGGATTCTTGCCGTCGTCCCACTCCTTGATCTGGGTCGAAACGTGCATCCAGAGCCGCCTGCCGTCCATCTCCTGCGGAATCACAAAGGTCGTTTTAAACCAATAATGCTGATCCGGACCATACCAGTGCATGGTCTTCCCGTCGAAATGCTCCCAGGGAGTCCCGTCGTTCTCCGCATCCTGGGGATGGAAGAAATTACCTTTTTTGTACTCCCAATCCATGACCGGGATCCTGCCCTTTACGCGCAGTTTTTTGAGTTCATTGCAGATCACCTGAACCCGTTTGTCTAAAAAATGCATGGTCTCCTCCTCTTCTGCTTGCCGTCTGTTCTCATTTTCCGGAAGCTTTCATAGGCCTACAGGACGCCGCATACGTCCCGACAACGCCACCACTCTAACATATTTTTCCGTATTGCGCAATGGATTTTTAAAAATTCACAGAAATTTAAGTTATACAAAAGCAGACGGTATTTTTTGTCATTTTTTTCGCCGGAAGCCGGGGCGGCCTGGGATGCCCTTTGTTAAAAATAAATGAAAACAAAAACCCATTTGATTCCATTTTTTACGTTTCGGGTTTTTGCCCGCAATGGAATCAAATGGGTTTCCAGCCGCCGTTTTCTCATTCCTCCGGCCACGAAAGCGCTGGCGCTTCCGAAACTTTGTCCCGCATCATCAGCTCTTTCACCGCCTCGGATGCGGGCTCCCCGTCGAACAGAACATGGTTGACCTGCTCGATGATCGGCATCGGGATCTCATATTTCTGCGCCAGCTTTAAAGCCGCTTTCGCGGAATAGACGCCCTCCACCACCATGTTCACCTCCGCCATGGCCGCCTCCATGGTATAGCCTTTACCGATCAGGATGCCGGCCCGGCGGTTGCGGCTGTGCATACTGGCGCAGGTGACGATCAGGTCGCCGATCCCGGACAGGCCGCTGAACGTCTCGAAGCGGCCGCCCATCGCCATGCCCAGACGGGCGATCTCGTGGATGCCGCGGGTGATCAGGGCCGCTTTCGTGTTATCCCCATAGCCCAGACCGTCGGCGATGCCGGCCGCCAGAGCGATCACATTTTTCAGAGAGCCCCCCAGCTCCACGCCCAGGACATCCGGGCTCGTGTAGACCCTGAACACCGGGCTCATAAACAGATTCTGTACGGTCTGGGCGGTCCCTTTCGACCGCGCGGCCGCCACGCAGGTGGTCGGGAGCCCACGGCTCACCTCTTCCGCGTGGCTGGGCCCGGAAAGCACGGCTGTAACCGCCTCCGGAAGCTCCTCTTCGATGACCTCCGACAGAGTCATAAGCGTCCGCTCCTCGATCCCCTTCGCCACGTTGACCAGCAGCTGTCCCGGCCGGATCCACGCTTTCATGGCGGCCGCCGTCGTCCTGACATAAACCGACGGCACCGCCAGCACCAGCAGATCCTTTTCCGCCATGGCCCGGCCCAGCTCCGCCGTAAACTCCATATCTTCCGGCAGGATCACGCCCGGCAGCGTCCGGTGCTCATGCTTCCGCTGCAGCTCCTCGATCTCCTCCGGCAGAGCGGACCAGATGCTGATCCGATGC
Organism: uncultured Lachnospiraceae bacterium; assembly: GCA_947626915.1. Classification (GTDB taxonomy): domain Bacteria; phylum Bacillota; class Clostridia; order Lachnospirales; family Lachnospiraceae; genus UBA3402. The sequence continues at coordinate 61,873 of CANQUA010000001.1, read as the reverse complement.
CCGTTTTCATGGAGAAGCAGCGACAGCGCCACCCCCCAGCTCCCGGCTCCGATGATTCCGATTCTCGCCATATCCGTATTCTCCCTTCACCCATGGTCTTGCGCGGGCCTCCCGCATTTTAAATCATAGAAATTGCGAAGCGTTCCTTCCTTAAAAATAAAACGGCAATCCGCACCCCGGCCAGCGCGGCGAACCGCCTTGTCCCCGGAAATGCCTGCCGCTTTATCTCTATTTTTTATTCAGGCTGAGCTTGTTCTCCGTTCCGCGCAGCAGCCGGCCGATATTGGTCCGGTGCCTCCAGAACGCCATCGCCGTCACCGCCCCGGACAGCAGATAAAACTCCGTCAGGTACTGCGGCCCCAGCCCGTAATCTCCGTGGCCGCCGAAAACGATCATGCAGACCAGGAAAATGCTCACGACCACCAGGGAACCCAGCGACACGAATCTGGTTGCGGCCACCACCACGATAAACGCGATCAGGCAGAGAAGCATCACCCGCCAGTCCATGGCCGCCAGAAGCCCGGCCGTGGAAGCGATGCCCTTCCCGCCCTTAAACTGCAGATAGAACGGATAATTGTGCCCCAGGATCGTCCCGAAGGCCGTGTAGAGCACCAGGAGATTCACCAGCTCCGGCATCCGCTCCCGGAAAATGGCGCGCACGATCAGGCAGGGGATCAGCGTCTTGAACGCATCCCCCAGAAACACGATCAGGCCGGCCCTCGCCCCCATGGTCCGCATTACGTTCGTGCTCCCCGAATTGCCGCTCCCCACGCTGCGGATATCCACATTGTGGGCTTTCGTGTAGAAATAGCCGGTCTGTATGAGGCCGCAGAGGTAGCCTGCCGCCAGACAGATGATCCTTTCCATACGCTATCCTTCCTTTCCGTCTCTCTCCCGTATCATGAATTTCAGCGGCGTTCCCTTGAAACCAAAGGCCTCGCGGATCTGGTTCTCCAGGTACCGCAGATACGAAAAATGAAACAGTTCTTTATCGTTGACGAAGATCACGAACGCCGGCGGCTTCACCGCCACCTGCGTGGCATAAAAGATCTTCAGCCTCTTCCCTTTGTCCGAGGGCGGCTGCTTCATGGCCGCGGCCTCGGTAATGATCTCGTTCAGCACGCCGGTAGCGATCCGCAGATTCTGGCTCTGACGCACCAGGTCGATGACGTCGAACAGCTTATCCAGCCGCTGTCCCGTCAGCGCCGAGATAAACACCAGCTCCGCGTACGGCATGAACGACAGCGTATCCCGGATCCGGTCCGTAAACTCATAGATGGTCTTGTCGTTTTTCTCGATGGCGTCCCATTTGTTCACCGCCACGATCACGCCCTTGCCCCGCTCATGGGCGATCCCCGCGATCTTGGCGTCCTGTTCGGTAACGCCTTCCTTCGCGTCGATCACCAGCACCACCACGTCCGACCGCTCCACCGCAGACACCGCGCGGATGATGCTGTAGCGCTCCAGCTCCTCCTTGATCCTGCTTTTCCGCCGCAGGCCGGCCGTATCGATCAGCACGTATTCCGTTCCGTGACGGACCACCGACGTGTCCACCGCGTCCCGGGTGGTTCCCGCGATATCCGAAACGATCATCCGGTTCTCCCCGACCAGCTTATTGATCAGCGAGGACTTGCCCACATTGGGCTTGCCGATGATCGCGATCCTCGGCCTGTCGTCGTCCTCCGCCTGGTCCGTGCCGTCCGGAAAATGGCGGATCACCTCGTCCAGCAGCTCGCCCAGCCCCAGCATGGAGGATGAGGAAACCGGAATCGGATCGCCGATCCCCAGATTATAAAACTCGTAAACGTCGTTGCCCAGCTTCTGGAAATTATCCACCTTATTGACGCAGAGAACCACCGGCTTCTTCGATTTCCGCAGGATATCCGCCACCTTGGCGTCCGCGTCCTGCAGGCCCTGGCGCACGTCCACCATAAAAAGGATCACATCCGCGGAAGCGATCGCGATCTCCGCCTGCTCCCGCATCTGGGAAAGGATCACATCCCTGCTCTCCGGTTCAATGCCACCCGTGTCGATCAGCGTATAATTTCGGTCCAGCCACGTACAGTCCGCGTAGATCCGGTCCCGGGTCACTCCCGGCGTATCCTTGACGATGGAAATGTTCTCCCTGGCCAGGACGTTAAACAGCGTGGACTTGCCTACGTTGGGGCGGCCCACAATGGCCACAATGGGTTTGCTCATATTCTCTTCTCTCTCCTATATCCTTCCCTGGCGGAACATGCCGCTGTCACGGCTGCGTGTCCCGCTTCCCGCGTCCGGCCGCCGTCAGACCCCGTCCGGCAGTTCGTATCCACCATGGACCGCGGCCTCCCCGTCCTTCTGAGGATACAGCACCGCGTTCACAAAATCCTGTCCGCTTGATTTTACAATATTCACCGGAACTTGTAAAGCATTTTCCACGTCTTCCTTCGTCACATCATCCAGGAACACATTCTCGCCGCTGCGGAACATATTGACCGGCAGAAGCAGACGGCTCCCCAGCGGTTTTCCCTTCAGCTGCCGGATCAGATCCCCGCCTGTGATCAGGCCTGACACCGTGATCTGCTCCCCGAAAAATTCGTTGACGATCGGATAGAGGTGAACGACCCGGTTGGGAAACTTCTCCCGGATCTGCGCCAGGAAGCCCTCCAGGTAGCGGCCTGCCAAAAGACCGGTCGCAGCGGAAAGCTCTTCCGCCTCCTGATCGCCTGCCAGCTCCAAAAGTGCCGCGTTTACCTCCTCCGTCATCAGCCGCACCATGCCGACCCCGTTTTCCAGCTGGATATAGCCGTCGTAGCGTTCCTCCTCCGGCATGGGACGGCCGGCCAGGATATAAAACTCGTCGCTGGCGTGGACAAAATGAGTCCCGTGCTCCGCATAAAGCTTCCGCTGCCAGGCCTCGATCTGATCGATGACCCGCGCCGCGTCCTCCGGCGTAAACGGTTCCAGCGGATACAGCCCCTCCCGGTATTTCGTCAGCCCCACCGGCACCACGGAAACGCTCTCCATACAGGGAATATACCGGCTCAGGTCCCGGATCGTCCTCTCCAGCTCGCCGCCGTCGTTGATCCCCTTGCAGAGCACGATCTGCCCGTTCATCGGCGTGCCGGCCTTATAGAGGCGGTCGATATTTGCCAGGGCCTTCCCCGCGAACCGGTTATGCAGCATCCGGCAGCGCAGCTCCGGGTTCGTCGTATGAACGGAAATATTGATCGGCGACAGCTTGAACCGGATGATCCGGTCAATGTCCTTCTTTTTCATATTGGTCAGCGTGACGTAATTTCCCTGCAGAAACGACAGCCGGGAGTCGTCGTCCTTAAAATACAGCGTTTCCCGCATCCCCGGCGGCATCTGGTCGATGAAGCAGAAAATACACTGATTCGTGCAGGAACGGTACTCGCTCATCAGGCCGTTCTCAAACGTCAGTCCCAGATCCTGATAGTCATTCTCAATGTCAAGTTCCCATTCCTCGCCGTCCGCCCGCAGGATCTCCACGGTCACGGATTCATTCTCCAGATAATATTTGTAATCAAATATATCCTCCGGATCGTGTCCGTCGATGGAAAGCAGACGGTCGCCCGGCTCCAGCCCCAGCTCGTCCGCGATCGACCCCGGATCCACAGTCCGTATGATATGTCCCTGTTTTTTCATAAGCTCTTCCTTCATCTGTCATGCTCCGCCGGCTCAAACGCCGCTTTGCCCGTCCGCCCTGCGGCAAAAACGGCCGTTCCCGCTTCTTTGGGCCGTTCTTTCACCGCGTTCGTCCGGCCGTTTCCCGTCCTGCTTCCAGTATACTCAAAACCCTCCGTCCGCGCAAGGGATTTCTTCCGGAAGACTTAAACAGCCAGGCGCCGCCCGTGCACTTTTTGGAGAACTTTCCATTTTCTATTGACTCTCCCCCTCGTAAAATGGTATAAATACAGTTGCAGAGCAGACAAACCCAACACATTGCGAGATATGGAGGGCTCCTCAAATGCCAAACAAATATGTTTTTTACCACTCGCTGCCCGTTGCTCCCCTCAAGCTGGCGGCTCTCGACAGCTGCAGGGACCTGGCGCTTCTGGTCAACGACCATATCGTTTCGTTCCGCCGGCGCGACATGGAAGAACTCATGCGCCGCAAAGAAGACCTGAACTACCGCGGATACGATGTGGATTCCTATCTGCTGGATCTCGCCTGCCCGCGCTTCGGCACCGGCGAAGGCAAGGCCGTGATCAATGAATCCGTGCGCGGCACAGACGTATACGTCATGGCCGACGTGACCAACTTCAGTCTGACCTACTCGATGAACGGCTATCTCAATCACATGTCCCCCGACGATCATTATCAAAATCTAAAACGCGTGATCGGCGCCTGCGCTTCCACGGCTCACCGCGTCAACGTGATTATGCCGTTTCTCTACGAAGGACGCCAGCATAAGCGGAGCAAGCGGGAGTCCCTGGACTGCGCCATCGCCCTGGAGGAGCTGGTAAAAATGGGAGTCACCAATATCATTACCTTCGACGCCCATGATCCCAGGGTCCAAAACGCCATCCCCTTAAGCGGCCTCGACAATTTCATGCCCACCTATCAGTTCATGACCACGCTTTTCGAGCACGATCCGGACCTGATCATCGACAAGGACCATTTCATGGTCATCAGCCCCGACGAGGGAGCCATGGACCGGGCCGTCTACGTCGCCAACAACTTAAGCGTAGACATGGGCATGTTTTACAAGCGCCGCGATTATTCCCGCGTCGTGGACGGGCGCAATCCCATCGTGGCCCATGAATTTCTGGGCGCTTCCGTGGAAGGAAAAACGGTCCTGATCATCGACGACATGATCTCCTCCGGCGAGAGCATGCTGGACACCGCCAGGGAACTCAAGCAGCGCAGGGCCGCAAAGATCATCGTCTGCTGCACGTTCGGCCTCTTCACCAACGGCCTGGAGAAATTCGATGAATTTTACCGCAGGGGATATATCGACTATGTGATCACAACGAATTTAAACTATCGTCCCCTGGAGCTTCTGAGCCGCGAATGGTATCTGGAGGCGGATATGAGCCGGTACCTGGCGGCCATCATCAACTGCCTGAACCATGACGTTACCATCGGCAGCGCCCTCTCCCAGACGGAGCGCATCCAGAAACTGGTCCAGCGCCGGAAATCCGACGGATACGAATATTTTCAGATCATACAGTAATCAAGCGGTTTTCGTTCCCCCGTTCCGCAGCCGGAGCTTCTCCCTCCTGCGGAACGGGTTTTGCCTGCTTAACCGTCCCGCCGGTCCAGGTCCCGCTTGAGCATTTCCAGATAATGGACCAGCACGTCCCGGTGACGGCTGATCCTCCAGGAATGGTCGACCTCCTCGTAGGTAAAGCTTTTGCGCCCGCCCTCCTGCATCCGTTTCCAGAATTCAAACAGCTCGTCAAAGGGAATATAATCGATTTCGTCCAGGGAGGTCCAGTGCAGAATGATGAAAGCCACGCCGCCCTGCTGCTCGAATTCCTGCATAAACCTCACCTGATGCTCGTGAACATTCTGCAGCGGAAACGTAGTCACCGCGCACTCCTTGGCGTCAAAACAGACCGGGATCCCCTGAACGGCTCCAATATAATCCACGGTGCTCTTCTGGTCAAAATAGGCCAGCGTAATGTGCCGCGTTTCCTTGTCGATCGTGATCGGCGTGATCGGCGTCGGCACTTTCTGGATCAGCGCCAGCTTCTTTTCCCGATACACCTCGTTTGTGTGATTGATCATATCCTCTAGGGTAGAGCCGCGAAGCCCTCTGGAATTCCAGGTTCCCATGATCTGTCCCCTCCGGCGCGGGCGCGGCTGCGCAGCCGTCCCGCTGTTTTCAAAAACGATTATACACGAATCCCGCCCATTTGTCATGGAACATTTTCATTTCCCGGCGTTTTTTGCAAATGCAGCCGTTCAGCCGCGCCATTCGCAAAGTCGCGCTTACGCGCTTTCCGTCGCTGCACGACTATCTTTGCTCATAAAATGGCGGCTGGCTGAACGATTGCTTGCAAATAAAAATTTTTAAAATTGCTGCTTGACATCCCCAAAGAAGCCTGCTAAAATAAGTTTTGCTTTCTTCAAAAGGAAGCATCCAGATTTTTCATAGCGTTATACGAATGGAAATCGAACAATCAGGAAGCATATGAACAGAGGTGGCTGCGCTGCCACTGTGCCTATTTCCTGGGGTTCGGTTTTTTTGTATGTCCGGACCTCGCTCTCAGACCAAAAGGAGGATCTGCTATGAAAGACATCACCAAAGAGATACTGAAAAATTCCGACGCCCGCCAGGGCGGAGGGCTCAACAAACTGACCCGCCTGGACCTGCTCCGCTCCCGGTTAAAGGAGCTTTCCAGGGAACTGGACCAGTCCCGGGAAATCACCACCGTGGTCATCTCCAGCCGCGGCTTCGAGCAGATCGAAGCGGGCACGCTCCGCGACGCCTACGAACTCCTCGAATGCTACAACGCGACCCACACCATAAACATCCACGTCTACCGTGACAAAAACATGGTGATGCTGAGACTGGGACAAAAGCTCCACACAGAAGTTTCCGTCCCGTCAGAATAAACCGCATACAGCCGCGGTCCGCTGCCGGACGCCCGTTCACGCCGGCGGCGGACCGCCCGGCAAACTCTGCGCTCCGCCGCGGATCACCCGCATAAACAGTTCCGGAAGCGGCGCCTCGAAGATCCGGCCGCTTAAGCCGGCCAGGGGCCCCGAAAGCTCCGGAAATTCCATGCGGCAGGAATGGAGCATCTGATGGGAGATGCCGTATTTCCGGCGCAGCCTGTCATTGAGCCGGCTGTCTCCGTATTTGCCGTCGCCGGCCAGCGGATGTCCGATCGAGGCCAGATGCGCGCGGATCTGGTGTGTGCGCCCGGTGATCAGCGCCGCTTCCAGAAGCGTCAGCCTGCCGATTCCTTCTTCGTCCCAGCTTTTGACCGGCCGGTACTCCGTTATGATCTCCGAACTGCCCGGCTTTTCCGTCCGGCTCACCGTTACCTGGTTGGTCTTTTCATTCTTGAGCAGGAATCCGGAGATTCTCTGACGTTCGGAAACCTGTCCCTTCACCACGCACAGATAATATTTATGAACGCTCCGGTCTTTCAGGAGCTTCGCCATGGCCTGCAGCCCGGCCAGGGATTTCCCCGCCAGGATCAGGCCGCTGGTATTGCGGTCCAGACGGTTGCAGACAGACGGCCGGAAGGTTTTTAACTGCTCCGGCGTCAGACTTCCTTCCGCCAGCAGATAGTCCGTCAGATATTCCACCAGGGAAACATCCCCCTCCGCCGCCTTCTGGGAAAGCATCCCCGCCGGTTTATTGATCAGCAAAATATGGTCGTCTTCATAGAGAATGTCCAGCTTCCGTTCCGCCCGTCCGGAAAGCGGTCCCTGCGCCGCAGGTTCCGCCTGGTGCGTCTTTGAAAATTTCTCAATCGTTTCGTCGGACAAAAACAGCCGGATCTCGTCCCCTTCCGCCAGCCGCTCCGCCCCCTCGCACCGCTTTCCGTTAAGCGTGATATTCTTTTTCCGGATCATTTTATAGAGAAAGCTTTTGGGCGCCAGCTCCATATACTTGGCCAGCAGCTTGTCCAGCCGCTGGCCCGCCTCGTTTCCGGTCACTGTCAGGATTTTCATCGCATCACCCCGCCCGCTTACATGCACATGCTCCGCAGCACTCCCGCGGCATAATCTGCGCTGCCGTCGTCCTCATACTGCTCCGCCGGCTTCAGTCCCGACAGCCGGTTAAAAAACTGCTTCTCTTCTTTCATGATTTTCAGATTCGGATCCAGGCGCTGGCTCTTAAAGATCTCGTTCAGCGTTTTCTCCGCCTTTTTCAGATCAATCTTTTCTGCCGGGCAATAGGCAAACACGCCCAGGGGATGGACCATGACCGCGTCGAAGGGAAGGATCTGTTCCTTCGTCGTAATGACCAGGTCGTAAAGAATCGTTCCCGTTCCCGCGTAAGCCGCCGTTTTTTTGTAAAATTCCTGCGGCGGGGTTTTATACCGCCAGGAGGCCAGAAGCGGCGAAGCCACATTTGCCGTCGGCAGCACCGAAAGGACCGCCATCAGCGTCAGCACATTTTTGACCGCCTGATCGTCCGACAGATTCCTCGCCAGAAGCTGCGCAATGATCGCGGCCGCCCCAAAAAGCACCTGCCCGAGACGCACCATTCTCGCGTAGTTCCGATAGCCATATTCTCCCTTGCGCTTTTTCATGTTCTCTCTCCTCAACGTTTTTCCTTCGTATCTACATGGTTTCCATTATTTTCAGGATCAGGCCGTGGGGCAGCAGCTTGGCCGCCGCCCAAAACAGCTTCATCACAGGGCCGTAAACGGACACGGCCTTTCCTGCCATAGCGTCCCGCAGGGCCGCGTTCACCACCTTTTTCGGGTCCGCCATCACCAGGCGTTTGTAAAACGGGATTTGTCCCGATTTTTCCGCGATCTGAAAAAATTCGGTCTGCACGGGTCCCGGGCACACGGCTGTCACATAGATCTCCCGGTCCTTCAATTCCGCTCCCAGCGCACGGCTGTAACTGAGCACAAAAGCTTTCGTAGCCGCATAGATCGCAAAACCGGGCTGGGGCAGAAAGGCAGCCGACGACGCAAACTGAAGGATCCGGCTGTTTTTCGCCATAAACGGCAGCGCCATATGGGTCACGGCGCACAAAGCCTCGCAGTTTAAGCGGATCATGCCGCATTCCTCCTCCAGCGCCAGCGTCCCCACCTTCCCGATCATGCCGTAGCCCGCCGCATTGACCAGGAGCCTGACCTCCGGTTTTTCCTCATACAGGGCGTGGGACAGCCGGTCCCGCTCCTCTTCTTTCGTAATGTCGGCCGGGAAGCACCGTACCCTGGCCGGAATCTGGCCGCACAGCTCCGCCAGCCGGTCCTCCCGCCTCGCTAAGACCCAGATCTCGTCGATGCCGGAGAACCGGTCACCGATCTGATAAGCCATCTCGCGTCCCATGCCGGAGGACGCCCCCGTTATAAGCGCAATCTTCATCCTGTATCCCTCCGCTCTCACCTGCCGGATACGATTTTCCGTTACGGCAGGTGTGTTTCTCCGGCCGCCGGCGCTCCCGATCAGCCGGCCTCCCCCACTCCGGGCTCCAACGGCCGCTCCCCGGCGTCCGGTCCTGATTCTTCCTTCGGGAACAGTTCCCGGAAATCCTCTGTAATTTTCCTGACGATCACCGGCGCTCCGATCAGCCGGTCTCTCCCACTCCGGGCGACTGCGGCCGCTCCCCGGCATCCGGCCCTGATTCCTCTGATCCTGATTCTTTCTCCGGAAACAGTTCCCGGAAATCCTCTATAAAATAGTCCGCCAGCGCCGCGACTTCTCCCCGCATATGGTCTGCGGCCGCGTCCGCCACGGCACAGACGGTCATGCCGGCCCGTTTCCCCGCCAATATTCCGGCCGGCACATCCTCAAATACCAGACAGTCTCCCGGCGCCACGCCCAGACTGTCCGCCACCTTCAGATAAATATCCGGGCTTGGCTTCCCTTCTTTGACCTCGCAGGCCGTCGTCACCACCCGGAAATAATCCCGGATCCCGGTTGCGGTCAGCACCGCGTCTACCATCTCCGCCCCATTGCTGGTAGCGATCCCGCAGCGGATCCCGTGCTCCTTGGCATACTTCAGCAGCTGCAGCGCTCCCGGCTTGACCGGCACTTCGCGGCGGTATTTATCAATGGACATCTCCGTCCATATGGCCTTGACCTCGTCCATGGTCAGGGGCAGCCGGAACCGCCGGATAAAATAGGCGGCTGTCTCCGTGAAACTCATCCCCTCGATGGTCCTCTGCAGATCCGGCGGACACGCAAGCCCATATCTCCCGAGAAATTCCAGGTCGATGGCCTTCCACATCCACATGGAATCCACCAGCGTTCCGTCCAGGTCAAAAATAATTGCTTTCTTATCCTTTAACATCGTTTTCTCCTGCCGCGCCGGTTCCTCCCCGGCTTTGTCCGAATCGCTCTCCCAGGACCGCAGCGCCCGGATCTCCTCCTCCGTCAGAGGCCGGTACTGTCCCGGCTGCAGCCTTTCATCCAGTTTGAGACTTCCCATGGACAGACGTTTCAACTCGGTCACCCGGCAGCCCAGCGCCTCAAACATCCGCTTGATCTGATGGAATTTTCCCTCATGGACCGTCACAAGCACCGTCCGGCGCGCCGGTCCGCGGTTTTCTGCCCCGGCCGCGGCTTCCGCCTCCGCGCCGGTTTCCGGACGGGCGCTTTCCGCCTCCTCCAGCCGGGCCGGCAGCGTCCTTGTCCCGTCCTCCAGCAGGATCCCCGACGAAAACCGTGCCGCCGCGTCCTCGGGAAGCTGCCCCTCCACGACCGCCAGGTACCGCTTGTCCACGTGCTTCTTCGGCGAAAGCAGCCGGTGGGCCAGTTCCCCGTCGTTGGTGATCAGAAGCAATCCTTCCGTATCCAGATCCAGACGGCCCACCGGAAACAGATCCTTCCGTTTCCGGCTGTCGATCAGGCCGATCACCGTCTGGCGCCGCCCGTCCTCCGTCGCGGACACCACGCCCTTGGGTTTATTCAGCATGTAATACTCGTATTCCACATAGGAAATCTTCCGCCCGTCAAGCGACACCTCCTCCGACGCCGGATCGATCTTCCTCTCGACCCGTTTTTCCACTTCTCCGTTTACGCAAATACGTCCCTTCTTCGCCATTTCCCGGATCTGGCTGCGGGTCCCGGCGCCCATTTCCGCCAGGAACCGGTCCAGTCTCACAGACCCGGTCTGTTTTTCCTTCGCCATCACATCCACCGCCATCCCGGATAATATTTATTCTTCAGCATCAGCCCGCATGCCCGCGCGAATCCCAGACCGTACCCATCCACGCAGACCAGCCGCCAGCCGTCCGCGCCCGATTCGCTGTCCCGGAGAAATACGGTTTCTCCCTTCAGGTAGCGGATGACCCGTTCGTCGCCGCAGGGGAAAGAAACGCTCCCCGAAAATGTGCCGGCATCCAGCGTCATCGCCAGAGCCTGGGACGGCTCAAAGCGTCCCTTCTTCATGGTCCCCACCCACAGTCCGGTCCGCAGGAAACGGATGGAGGCCGCGGGGTAAAATTCCTCGGGCAGATAATAGACCTCTCCGTTCAGGACCAGGAACCGATCCGGATCCCAGCGAAATCCCGTCCGCTCCAGGAATTCCGCCGCCTCCTTTTCTGGCGGCTGCCCCGTCCTTCTGCAGTCCGGCAGCGCGGCAGGCGGCGCGGGAGCTTCCGCCTCCGGCCGTTCTTTCTTCCGCAGCAAAGCCGCGAAATGCCCCTCTCCCCTGACACGGTGCGGGAACAGGCGCACGCACCCCGGCAGACCCACGCCGTCCGCGATTCCCGGCAGCTCCGGCCTGCTCCGGTCCCGTTCCCGTCCCAGAACGGGAGACCATTCTACGGCCCCCGTCTCAGTCCCGTCCGGTCTGCCGTATCCATGAATCGGGACCAGTTCCAGATCGTCCCTCTCTTCCAGCAGCCATTTCACATTTTCCTCGTTTTCCAGCGTTGAAAAGGTGCAGGTGGAATACAGCAGATATCCGCCCGGTTTCAGCATCCGGACGGCGTGCCCCAGTATTTCCCTCTGAACCGGCGCGTAATACTGCGGCCCCCGCGCCGTCCATTCCTTCATCATATCCGGATCCCTGCGGAACATCCCCTCGCCGGAGCAGGGCGCGTCCACCAGAATCCGGTCAAAATAGTCCGGAAAAATACGGGCAAGCTTCTCCGGGGACTCGCTGGACACGCAGGCGTTGGCGATCCCGAACAACTCCAGGTTCTTAAGCAGCGCCTTCGCCCTGGAACTGCTGATATCGTTGGCGAACAACAGGCCCCGCCCCTTAAGCCGCGCCCCCAGCTCCGTGCTCTTGCCGCCCGGGGCCGCGCAGAGATCCAGCACCCGGTTTCCCGGCTCCACCGGCAGGATAGCGGCCGGCAGCATGGCGCTGGGCTCCTGCAGGTAATAGAGCCCCGCGTAATAATAAGGATGCCTTGCCAGGCGCTGCTGTCCCTCGTAATAATATCCGTTAGGCGTCCAGGGAACAGGCTCCAGGGAAAGCCCCATCCTCTTAAGCGCCTCTTCTCCCCCGCGGCGCAGCGTATTGAGCCGCACCCCCGCCGCGGGCGGTTCCTCAAAACTGGCCAGATAAGCGTCGTATCCGCCGCCCAGCAGTTCCTTCATCTGTGATCTGTAAATTTCCGGAAGCTCCGTTCTCACCGTTTTACTCCTGTCTGTCTCTCATCCCCGGTTTCCGCCCGTATACGGCCGTTCCTCTGATTATAGCATACTTTTTCCATCCGTGGGTCAATAATCATAACTTAACCGATATTTTTCCAGATATTTAAGAATCCAGTAAGGATTGACGCTCAGTTCCTCGTAATGGTCCGTCCGCAGATACATTCCCACATGAAGATGCACGTCGAAATTTCCGACGGTCCCCGGCTCCGTCCCGTAACCGGAATCTCCCATGAACCCCAAAAGCTCCCCGGCCCGCACCCGGTCGCCCGTTTCCCATTCCTGCGCGTAATCATACAGATGGGCATAATAGAGGAACAGCCCAGACGCCGTTCGGATCCCGATGCGCCAGCCCCCTTTTTCCAGCCAGCCCACCGTCTCCACCACGCCGTCGCTGATGCTGACCACCGGATAGGACCCCCGCGGCAGACCGGTTCCCATGATATCGCAGCCCTCATGGCCCCGCTCGCCGCCATAGGTGCGCCGGTCCATCCAGCCGTCCTCATAGGAGATTTCCGGCGTGTCCGGCCTGGTGCTGGACGGGATCGGGAAGCAGCGCAGATCCGCAAAAATCGTCTCATACGCATTCCGCAGCTTGCGGTACTCCACAGGCCGCCGCGCCTCGATCGGATTCAGCCGGAGCGCCCGGCCGTCCGTCCCATTTTCCTCTATCTCCGCGGCGTCCCGCTCCCCCGCCTCCGTCATGTCGTATTCCCGGCGGATCATCTGCTCCGTCAGCCTGTCCGGATCGATCCGCTTCAGGGCGGAAACGGCTTCCCCCAGCCTCATGGCCCGGAATTCTTCACTCTCCCAGGTATAGGCGTCCAGCTGGTAATAATCCGGATTCCGGACCAGGTATTCTCCGAGACACACATTCCACGCCGCCAGAAGCAGCAGCAAAATGACCCGCATATTTGTCCCTCACAGGCACATATAGTAGTATGACTCCATTCTATTCCGGCGCTTATGAAAAAATCCATTTCCGGCTCCCTGACGGTCCTGATCCTGATTTTGTTTCTGACGCATCCGGTCCTGACCCGGGACGGCGCGGCCCAGGGGCTCAGGCTCTGGTCCCGGACGGTCCTGCCAACGCTGCTTCCGTTTATGATCTGCTCCAATGTAATCGCGGCTGCCGGCGGTCTGCCCATCCTGATGGCCCCGTTCCGTCCTATTTGCAGGACCCTGTTCGGCCTGTCGGACTACGGCGGCTACGTGCTGCTCTCCGGCCTTTTGTGCGGCTATCCCATGGGTGCGAAAACCTGCCGGGAGTTTCTGGACCAGGGCCGCCTAAGCCTTCCGGAGGCCCGGTACCTGCTGGCCGTCAGCAACCATCCAAGCCCCATGTTCGTAATGGGCTATCTGGCCCCGATGCTGGACCCCGCCCTCTCCGTCCCGCGGATCCTGGCGGCCCTCTATCTGCCGGTGCTGCCCCTTTCCATCGCTGCCGGAAAAATTTACGGTTTTCCCAGCAGACACAGGGAAACAGGCGGGTCCTCCCATCCTGAACGGCCGGACGCCCCCTGCCCCGCAGGCCGTCGGGCGGACCGTGCGGCCGCCGGTCCCGGCGATTCCTTTGACGAAATCCTGATGCGCTCCATCGAGACCATGGTCCGCATCGGCGGATACATCATGCTCTTTTCCATTCTTGCGGCCTATATAGAAGAGATCCCCGGCCTGCCCGCCACCTGCCGCTCCCTGGCTCTGGGAATTGCCGAGATCACCACCGGCCTGCGCTCCCTCTGCCATACCCTGTCCGGCGAAACCCAGGGACTTCTCTGCGCCGCTGTCACCGCTTTCGGCGGGCTGTCGGGAATCTTTCAGACCGGAAGCGTATTGCGTCCCCTGTCCGCGGCCGCGCAGGGGCCGGCCAATATCCCCGCCCCGCCCACCGCGCGGCCTGCCGCCTCTCCCCACAAAAAAGAGAGCCCCGGACCGGTCCCCGGAACTCTCCCTGTCTCTCAGCCTTTGGTTTCACAGACATACGGAAACGCCAGATTGTCCCTCCGGCATTACGTACTCTGGAAGCTGGCGCACACGATCATAACATGTCTTCTGTATAGTCTCCCGAATATTCTCCGTTTTCCTGTTCGGTAGCAGGCTGCGGCGGCATGTTCAGTTCGTTGCGGTTGTTCGTCACCAGATCATAGCTGCCCTGCAGCGTGCTCATATAGGCCTCAAAACGGGACTGGGCCTGCTCCATCGAATGGGCGATAATATTCTGCAGGCTCGCCAGGGCATCGTCCGTATACTGGATCGCGCCCTGCCGGATATTGTTGGCGTCGTTGACCGCGGCGTCCACGATCTCCTGGGCCTGCTTGTTCGCTTCCTCCAGGATCTGATTGGCGGCGGCGTAAGCGCTCTGGGTGATCTCATGCTCGTTCACCATATCGTTGGTCTGGTTCCTGGCCTCCTGGAGCATGGCGTCCGCCTGGGTCCTGGCATCGTTCATGATCGCTTCCTGGTTGCTGATCACGCGCTGGTACTGTTTGATCTCATCCGGCACCCGCAGACGGAGCTCCACCAACAGCTCCTCCAGCTCGTCCCGGTTCACCAGAATCTTATTATTGGAAAATGGCTGCGGTTTGCAGTTATCAATAAATTCTTCGATCTCTTCAATCAACTGTTCGATTCTGCTCATGGATATGTACTCTCCTCCCTTTTATTCATGGCAACAGAACGTCCGCGGGGCGCTTCTATTGCGGATCGGTACCCGTCAGTTTCGCCCGGATCCTCTCGGCAACCAGTGGATGAACAAACGCGCTGATATCGCCGCCGTACATGGCGATCTCTTTCACGATGCTGGAACTTAAATAGGAATATTTCAAATTTGTCGTCAGAAACACCGTATCCACCTCAGGCGCGATCACATGATTCGTCTGGGCCATCTGCAGTTCATATTCAAAGTCCGTCACCGCGCGGAGCCCGCGCACGATCACGCCGGCGTGGCACTCCTGCACAAAATCCACCAGAAGCCCCCCAAAAGACCGAACCTCCACATTGGGGAAATGCCTGGTAACATCTACTAACATCTTAACACGTTCTTCCACAGAAAACAACGGCGTTTTTGAATTATTGTTCAAAACCGCCACGATCACTTTGTCCATGATCGCGGAGCTGCGCTCAATGATGTCGAAATGCCCCAGTGTGACCGGGTCGAAACTGCCCGGATATACAGCTACCGTCATATCTGCTCCTGTCCCGTGCTTCTTTGCAGAAACACGTGCTTATTCGTCTTGTATTCTTTCTGCCGGATCACCGAAAACCCTGTCTCCTCCGCATAGGAGAAATCCGTCTCCAGAGACGCCTCCGCGATGATCAGGGTCTCTGCGTCCGCAAGGGCCGAGTCCTTCAGATACGAAAGCGCCCGGCGCTCCCAGTCCTGCCGGTAAGGCGGATCCATAAAAATCACGCCGAACGCCTGTCCCTGCGCTTCCAGGCGCTTCAGACCGCTCAGGATATCGCAGGTCAGGATCTTCCCCCGGTCTTCCAGGCGCGTCGTCTTCAGGTTCTGCCGGATGCAGGCGGCGGCTTTCGGATTTTTCTCGATAAAAACCGCCTCCGACGCCCCGCGGCTCAAAGCTTCGATCCCAATGCCCCCGCTTCCCGCGAAACAGTCCAGGAAAGGCCGCGATACCACATCCCGCCAGATCATATTAAACAGCGTTTCCTTAATACGGTCCGTCGTCGGACGCGTCTCCAGCCCGTCCAGGGTTTTCAGCTGCAGCCTTCTTGCGCTTCCCGCTATCACACGCATGCTTCCCGTTCCCTCCGGTCAAACTGCAGAATTTCCGTTCTGCGGCATCAAAATGGTGACTATGTTATATACTATAACTCAAATCCCCAAAAGTCAACCTGTTTTCTGCGTCTGGAAATTTTTCAAAAATATGCTAGTGTATTATTTTTTCACAAACACATACTACCATCGTAACACAAAAACAAATCATCAGATGTAAAGGAGGCGTTTTATTATGTCTAACAAATCTTCCAATACGACCAACGTACCGGAAGCGAAAGAGGCTATGGACAAATTTAAAATGGAGGTCGCGAACGAAATCGGCGTGCCGCTGACCAACGGCTACAACGGCAACCTGACTTCCGCTCAGAACGGTTCGGTCGGCGGCTATATGGTTAAAAAGATGATCGAGGCCCAGGAGAAGCAGATGGCCGGCAAGTAAAGCCGAAACAGAACCTGACCTGACTCTCCAGGGTTTCGGCGGTTTTCATCCTCATGACGCGGGCTGAAACAGGCGCCGCGGCAGAAAGAACCGCAGGAACCGGAAGCAGAAAAAGGCTTACGCACGGAAGGAGCCGTTACTCTATCGATAACCAGTCGACGGAGCAACGGCTTCTTTCTGTTGCCGTCTGAAACGTCCCGCCGGCACGCCCGACGGTTCTCTTGCCCAATCACGCCAGCCGCCCGTTTGCCCAAACGCGCGGCGGTTCTCCTGCCGTTTCCGGCCCATACCGGCCTGCCGCGTCCCGCGTCTGCAAAAAGCGCTCCCGATTATAAACTCAGCCGGTCCAGACTTTTTTCCAGATACTCATCCAGTTTCCGGCGCAGTTCCTGGTGCTCCTCCGCCTGAAGCGCCGGATCCTCCCGCAGAAGCGCGTCCGCTTCCTCCGACACGCTTTTCAGCAGCCCGGCGTCGGTGAAAATATCCGCCAGCTTAAACTCCAGATCGCCGCTCTGGCGCAGGCCGAAAATATCTCCCGGCCCCCGCAGCTTCAGATCCTCCGACGCGATATAGAACCCGTCGTTGGAGCGGTTCAGAATATCCAGACGCTCCTGGGTCCCTTCCTGGTCGCCGCAGTTGACCATGATGCAGTAAGACTGATACGGTCCCCGCCCTACCCGGCCGCGCAGCTGATGGAGCTGGGCCAGGCCGAACCGCTCCGCATTTTCGATCATCATCACCGTAGCGTTGGGCACATCGACGCCCACCTCGATCACCGTCGTCGATACCAGCACCTGGATCTCCCCCGCCAGGAACCGCTCCATGATCCGGTTCTTTTCGCTCCCCTTCATCTTCCCGTGGAGATACTCCACCCGGACGCCCGGCAGCGCCTCCTGCAGCCTCCTGGAATAATCCAGCACATTTTCCGCGTCCAGCAGCTCGCTGGGCTCCACCATCGGGCAGATCACGTAGGCCTGCCGCCCCGCCGCCGCCTGTTTAGCGATAAACGCGTAGGCCTTCTGCCGGTAGCCGACCCCCACCACGCAGTTTTTAACCGGCAGACGGTTTTTCGGCAGCTCGTCGATGACCGAAATATCCAGATCGCCGTACAGAATGATCGCCAGGGTCCGGGGGATCGGCGTCGCGCTCATGACCAGCACATGCGGTTCCCGCCCCTTGCTCCCCAAACGTTCTCTCTGTCCTACGCCGAACCGGTGCTGTTCATCAGTAATGACCAGCGCCAGGTTGTCATAGACCACGCTCTCCTGGATCAGGGCGTGGGTCCCGATCACGATATCCGCCTCATGGCTGCGGATCTTTTCCCTGGCAATGCGCTTTTCCCTGGCGGTCATGGAACCGGTCAGCAGGACCGGCGTTTTCTGCACGCCGTACTGTTCAAAAAGACGGGACATATTCTCATAATGCTGCTTCGCCAGCACTTCCGTAGGGGCCATCAGCGCGCCCTGAAACCCATTGCAGGCCACATGAAGCAATGCCAGGACCGCGATGATCGTCTTGCCGGAACCTACATCCCCCTGCACCAGACGGTTCATGACCAATCCCCCGCTTAGGTCCCCTTCGATCTCCCGCAGCACCCTCTCCTGCGCGCCGGTCAGACGGTAGGGGAGCCGGTTTTTCAGTTCCTCCGCCTCCGGGGCCAGCCGGATCGTCCAGGCGCTCTTTTGGTCCGAACGCTTTTCCTTCAGCCCCCGCACCGCCAGAATGAAGAAAAAGAACTCGTCGAACACCAGCCTGCGCCTGGCGGCCAGCAGTTCCCGTCGGTCTTTGGGAAAATGGATGTGCTCGACGGCGTAATTGTATTCCGCCAGCTCATACTTCCGCCGCAGCTTTTCCGGCAGATATTCTTTCTCCAGCTGCCGCACGTCCAGCGCCTGGGCCACGGCGCGGGAAATGGCCTTATTTCCCAGCCCCCTGGTCTGCGCGTAAACCGGCTGCAGCGTCTCCATGATCTCCCGGTAACCGTCCCGGCTGTAGATTTCCGGCTGTTCCATGGTCAGGCGGTTATTCTTTTTTACCACCTTGCCGTAGAACACATGATAGGTCCCGGCCTGGAGCGTATTTCGCAGATAGGGCATATTGTACCAGGTCAGCTGCAGGCTCCCGGTCCCGTCCTTTAAGGAAACCGTCACGATCTGGATATTGCTGAAACGCCGCACGGAAGCGTCCTTCTGCAGGATCCCGGCCACGGCAAAGATCTCATTTTCCCGCAGCTCCCCGATGGCGGCCGGCTCCTCATAGGCATGGTAAGCCCGCGGATAATCGTGAAGCAGATCATCCACCGTAAAAACGCCCAGCTTTTCAAACAATTTTCCCGATTTTTCCCCGATCCCCTTCAGCGTGCGGACCGAATCCTGATTCTTCATGCTATCACCGTCCGAATGTATAACTTCCTGTCTCCTGCCGGCTCCGTCAGCTTCTCCAAAGGAAAAGACGCCGCAAGATAGGAAGCGGAACTTCTCCTGCAGCGCCCTTTGTGTTTATGTTCTGTCTCAAGCTACCGTTTATTCCACCGAGATCAGATAATAATAGATCGGCTGTCCGCCAAAATTCAGCTCCACCTCGCACTCGGGCCAGAGTTCCTGCACCTGGCTGAAGAACCGTTCCGCATCTTCTCTGGAAATATCTTCGCCGTAGTAAATACTGACAAGCTCCGATTCCTCATCCATCATCGCCCGCAATGTATCCAGCGCCGTGCTCTCCACCGCCTTGCCTACCGCCAGGATACTGTGATCGCCCAAGCCCATGATATCCCCTTCCTCGATCTCCTTATCGTCGATCTGGGTATGGCGGACCGCGTAGGTGATCTGCGCCGTCTTAACATGCTGCATCTCCTCGGACATATTGGCCGCGTTCTCCTCCGGCGTCAGATCCGGGGCAAAATTGATGATGGCCGAAATCCCCTGCGGCACCGTTTTCGACGGGATCACAACGATCCGCTTATCCTGCACCAGCTGGGCCGCCTGCCGGGCCGCCAGAATGATATTGCCGTTATTCGGCAGAATGTAGATCGTATCGGCGTTCACATGGTCGATGGCGTTCAGCATATCCTCGGTGCTGGGATTCATGGTCTGGCCGCCTTCAATCAGATAGTCCGCGCCGATCCCCTCAAAGATCTCCGCGAAACCGGAGCCCATGGACACCGCTATGAAACCGTAATCCTTGCGCGGGACCTCCGGTTCGCCGGCCGCCGCATCGTCCTGCGCCGCATCCGCCGCGGGAGCCGTTTCCGGTCCGGCCGCTTTGGCCTCCGCCGCTTTCTGCTCCGCCGCCAGCCGCTGCGCGTCCTTGATCAGCCGCTCATGATGCTCTTCTCGCATATTGTCAATCTTGATCTTCGACAATGACCCGTAAGCCAGGGCTTTCTGGATCGCCAGGCCGGGATCATTGGTATGGACATGGACCTTCACCACTTCCTCGTCCGACACCAGAACGATCGAATCTCCGATCGATTCCAGATAGGCCTTGAAATGCTGCTCGTCCTCCTCCCCGTATTTCTTTTCAATATGAACGATAAACTCGGTGCAGTACCCGAATTTAATATCGGAAGTCTCCAGGTTCGCCGTATCGACGGTCACTTTTTCTAAAGCGGCCGCCGGTTCCGCCTGTCCGTCCTCCTCCGTAAACGCGATCTCCTTGCCCAGAAGGCCGTCCAGCACGCCTTTCATGACCTGCATCAGCCCCTGGCCGCCGGAATCGACGACGCCCGCCTGCTTCAGGATCGGCAGCATCTCAGGCGTCTGGCTCAGCACATAGTCGCCGTGAGCGATAACGGCCTCCGTAAACTGAACGATATCCTCGGTCTCCGGCGCAAGCTCCGCCGCCTTGTCCGCCATGCCCCGCGCCACGGTCAGGATCGTCCCCTCCTTCGGCTTCATAACCGCCTTGTACGCCGTCTCCGTGCCGCGGACGAACGCCCTGGCCAGCACGTCGGTGGTGATCACATCCACGGTCTTGATCTCTTTCGTAAAACCGCGGAAAAGCTGGGACAGGATCACGCCGGAATTGCCTCTGGCCCCGCGCAGGGACCCGGAGGAGATCGCCCTGGCGAGAGATTCCATCGTAGGATGCTCCAGCGCCGCCACTTCCTTCGCCGCCGACATGATCGTCATGGTCATATTGGTCCCGGTATCGCCGTCCGGAACCGGAAATACATTCAGTTCATTGATCCATTCTTTTTTCGCTTCCAACCCTTTCGCGCCTGCCAGAAACGCTTTCTGCAGGATCTTCGCGTCTATCGTATTCATCCCCACGGGCCGCTCCTCCTTAATCGATCACTCTGACGCCTTCGACATAGATGTTGATCCTGTCTACGGTCATGCCGGTGAATTCTTCTACCTTATATTTAACATTTTCGATCAGATTGTCCGCGACTGCGGAAATGCTTACGCCGTAAGACACAATAACGTGAAAATCCAGGGTGATATGATTGTCTTCGATGCTCAGGGTAATGCCGTGGGTCAGACTCTCGCGCTTCAACAGCTTCACCAGGCCGTCTTTCATGCTGATCGCCGCCATGCCGACGATGCCGAAACACTCGATCGCCGTCAGCCCGGCGTACTTGGCAATGACCTCGGGATGGATCTGGATCTCGCCCATTCGGTTATTGATTCGTCCCTTCATAACGAAACCTCCCTATCTATGATATGCTCTTTCTGAAAGTATCTCCATATTTCTCTGTTCTACACTGCATCTCTGCTGTCTCCGCCATATACTGGAATATACCTCTAATCAGTATACCACAAACTCCAGTTGGTGTCTATCGCAACTTCTTCATATTTTTTTTAAAGAAATGCAAATTTCGCTTGCAAAATTTGCGTCTATCTGGTAAGATACTTTTGTTATGGGACCAGATATTGGGTTCTAATCGGTTATAAGGAGGTGCAATCATGGCAAAATGTGCAATCTGTGAGAGAGCCGTACACTTTGGTAACGCGGTGAGCCATTCACATAGAAGGTCCAATAAAATGTGGAAAGCAAATGTGAAGTCCGTTCGGGTGAAGGTGAACGGAGGCACGAAAAAGATGTACGTATGTACTTCTTGCCTGCGTTCCGGATTGGTTGAGAGAGCGTAAACGGACATGGATTTTGAGAACCGGACGCCGCGGGATCGTCGCTGATTCCGCGGCGTTTTTTGTATTCAGACAGAACTGCAAGATCATACGGGACTGTGAGAGGGGCCGCCGCAAAATTGCATTTTGCAGCAGCCCTCCCTCTATAAAATACGGTATGGCATTATTTCTTATACATCGGTCCGTAAGCCGCGCACGCCCTGTAATCCGCGCCCTCTTTGTCCATGCCGAACGCGTTCCAGGCCGCCGGACGGAAGATCTTCTCCGCCGGTACATTGTGCATGCTGACCGGGATCCGCAGCATGGAGCACAGGGTGATCAGATCCGCGCCGATATGGCCGTAGCTGATGGCTCCGTGGTTGGCGCCCCAGTTGTTCATCACATCGTAGGCCGTAGCGAACGGAGAGCCGGTCTTCCCGTCGCATCTCGGCGTGAACCAGGTGCAGGGCCAGGTGTAGTCGGTTCTCTTCCAGAGCACGTCCGACACCTCATCCGGCAGACCCACGGTCCAGCCCTCGGCCAGCTGAAGCACCGGTCCCAGGCCCTTCACCAGATTCAGACGGATCATCGTGACCGGCATCGTCGCCCGGGTCAGGAAACGGGAGGAATATCCGCCGCCGCGGAAATAACCGTTATCCGCCGCGTTCCAGGTGGTCGCAGCCAGGATCGCTTTCTGATCCTCCTCCGTCACCTCCCACCACTGTTTCATCACGCCGTTGCTCTCCGCGTCCTTTGCTTCGCCGCAGGCGTCCAGGCAGGCCGCGCCGGAGTTGATCAGATGGATCAGGCCGCCGTTCGCTTTCGCGACGCCTTCCAGATCATAGCCGGTCGCTTTCTTGACCGCCTCGGGGCTCCAGTAGGTGCGGACATCCGCGAAGATCTGCGCACGGTTGGTCAAAAGCTTCATGAACAACATGCCAAGACCGTTCAGCACGTCGTTCTCTGTCGCCAGGATATAGGGCTCTCTGGCCCCGTCCCAGTCAAAGGACGTATTCAAAAGCGCCTCGGAGAAATCGCCGTTGGGATAGAAGTCGGTCCACTGTCTCTGGCCCTGGAACCCGGCGGCGATCGCGTTATGCCCGATGGCCTCCTCGGAGAACTTGGCGTCCAGCTTGTCGCAGCCGCACATCAGCTCTTTGATGATGACCATCATCTTGACCACGAACTCCCAGTCCGCCTCTTTCTGCTCCGGGGACTTGCGGATGAACTCCGGATTCTTGTCAAAGCCCTCTTTGCAGTATTCTTTCGTCCAGGCCAGAGCCTTCTCGTACTCGTCGTGATCGTAAATACCCTCCGTCATGCGGCGAATGATCTCCACCTCGTCCACGGACTCCACGCGCATCCCCAGGTACGACTCGATAAAATCCGTGTCAATAATGGAACCGCCGATGCCCATGCAGGCGGAACCGATCTGCAGATAAGACTTGCCCCTCATGGAAGCCACCGCCACCGCGGCACGCCCGAAGCGCAGGAGTTTCTCCTGTACATCCTCCGGGATCGAACGGTCGTCGGCCTCGCAGACCTCATGTCCATAGATTCCGAACGCCGGCAGGCCCTTCTGCGCATGAGTCGCCAATACGGACGCCAGATAAACGGCTCCCGGACGCTCCGTCCCGTTGAAGCCCCAGACCGCCTTGATCGTATTGCGGTCCATATCCATGGTCTCCGCGCCGTAGCACCAGCAGGGAGTCACCGTCAGCGTGATCGCGACGCCCTCTTTCTCAAATTTCGCCTGGCAGGCGGCCGATTCGCCGACTCTGCCGATCGTGGTGTCCGCAATGACCACCTTCACCGGTTCGCCGTTGCTGTACCTCAAATTCTCCTCAAACAATTTCGCGGCCGCTTTCGCCATGCTCATGGTCTGCTCCTCCAGAGAACCGCGTACATCCAGCGCGCCCTTGCGCCCGTCAATCGTCGGCCGGATACCGATCGCCGGATACTGGCCGACCAGTCTGTTCTTTGCCATATCCTTATTTCCCCTTTCTTTTTGTTTAAAAGGTATATTTTTGAGCCCGGAAAAAACGGTCCTTACTGCAAAATATACCTGATGCTTTCATATTACCATTTTATTGCAGGTTTTTCCAGTCATTCTTTCGGATTATTTGCATCTATTTTCCATTCACTTTATCGTCCGCCCTGTTTTTGGGCATTTCCCGCGTTTTTCCCGGCCCCGGCGCGGAAACGGCCGGTGAATTTTTCCGCACCTTCCCCTACATCAGGATCACGCTCTTATAATTCAGCTGCTTCATATCCCGGATCAGGGCCTGCTCCTGCGCGGCGGTCATCTTCCCGGCCAGGCGGCGCGTCCTGCTGGTTCGGATCACGCCCTCTTCCCTCAGCAATACCTTGAACGCCGAGATCCGGTCGCTGTCCGACATCCGGTCGTTCAGAATATTCGCCCGCCGCTGGCATTTGGAAGCGAGCTCATAATCCCTCCGCTGAACCGCGTTCCATATGACGGCGTAATGCTCCCGTATGATCATCGCGTTTCCGGAGATCACGCCGTCGCAGCCCGCTACGCTGAAGGCGGAGAATAAATAATCCAAATCCGTCAGAACCCCGAAATCCCGCCCGTTTATTTTTTTATATTTCTGCATCCTGGCAAAATCCGTATGGCTGTACTGTATCCCGATCACATTCCGGCACTGTCTCGCCAGCCTTTCGCAGTGTTCCGCGTTCAAATGCCCCGCCCGTTCCCTGGAAATAGAATACAGATATACCGGAAAATCATCCGACACGCTGCTGGCCACCGAAATATAGAACTCCATCTGCTCCTGCGCCCGCCTCAGGACCGACGGCGCGGCAATCCCGATCCCGTCCGCTCCTATGCTCTCCGCGTACCGCGACAGCTCCAGCGTAGCTTTCAGATCGCCCGCCCCGGCGTGTATAAAAACCGGCACTCTCCGATCCGCCTGCGCCACCGTAGCTTCGGCGATCCGTTTCCGTTCCGTCAGCGTTAAATACGGCCGTTCGCCCGCGTTTCCGCAGGAATAGATCCCCTGAAGCCCTCCGTCGATCACATGATCGACCAGCCGTTTCAAAGACGATTCATCCACGCCTCCGCTTTCCATAAACGGCGTCACCAGCGATGCGATCGCTCCTCGTAATCTCTGCATCCTCTCACCCTGTTTCGTCTCGGTCCGGTTCTCTTTGCGCTGCAAATACCTGCCGGTCTTTCTGACAGCGGGACTGACGAAAATATCCGGCTACTTCTTAGAGTTTCAGATCACTTCCAGATAATCCTTATCCGGCAGCGGAGGGAATTTAGCCGCCGGCAGCGTCTGATACCAGAACGCCACCGACGCAATATCGTCCTGCAGCGGCAGGTACCTTCTACCCTCGCGCCAGCCCAGCGCCTGGATCGTCACACGGAGATTTTTCTCAAAACGGATCGGATCCATGATGTGCCACCGGTAAAGTCCAAATCGTGTCTGGCTCTTATAAAGCCCGTCCGGCGTGATCACCTGCAGGCCGCTGTATGGTGTGGAAAACGGCACATAGCGATCGTGTGTCGCCGGGTCCTCAAAATTATAGGATCCGCAAAAATAATCTTCTGTACCGGTCCCGCAGATGGTCGGGAACTCCCCGTCTCCGTCCAGATAGAACTTGATCTCTCCCTCGCCCCACCAGCGGCAGTTGTTCACTCCCCAGGCCATATAGGTTCCTACATATTGTCCAAGTCCCTCGATTCCGTCCACAATCGTATAAGCCTCCTTATACGGCAGCGGGTTCACGCGGCGGAACTGCGCGTGGAAATAGGCGATGTCCTCCGGCACCTCCTGAAGCGTATAATCAATCTGGTAAAATACCCGCATCGCTTCGTCCCCGATATTTTCCAGCGTGATCCGGCAGTGCGTCTTAAACGGCATCTGCCAGTAGCAGTTAAAGGCGCTTCCCGGGTTCACACAGACGGCCAGCGAGCTGATCTGCGCATATTCGTTCCATCCCATGCAGAAGAAATCTCCCGCTGGGCACTCCACCGACGGGTTCTCCTGCCCGTCCCAGTAGAACCGGAGGATCGAATTTCTCCAGCTCTTCTTCAACGTCATCCAGATATGATTAATCACGCCGCTCCCGTCGATATCCGCAAGCGTAATCGTCGTCTTCGCGTCCACGTTGTAATAAGGATTCACTTTCCAGCCCAGCCCCAACTCCCTGGCGGCCTGCCGCGCGGTACCTTCTTCCAGCGGACACATTCCACCCTTTCCCCGCCCGCCGGTCGGATTTTCCGGACTGATAGAGCGGGTCTGCGCATTTTTAATTTGAAATAATTGATCCAGCATATTTTCTCCTCCTCGTTCCGATCGCCGGGTTTCTATACATCCGGCATAGCAGACCCAGCTCCTGCCATCCGGTCAATCCCAAATATCTGTGCACTCGTTTCTCCCTGCGCAAGCCGGAACATGATCCCGACCTACCCCCGGTCTGTCCCGAACGTTTCCCTTCACGTCCGGGCCGTCTCCCGCGCCGGGATCGCATTCCGGTAATCCAGCCGCTCCATTTCCCGCAGAAGCTCCCGTTCCTGCTCCTCCGTCAAACTGTCCAGCGGTTTTCTCACCCTGTTCGTCCGTATGATTCCCTCCGCCTTCAATATCGTCTTAAACGCCGAAATACTGTTGGTCCGCGTCAGCAGCCGGATACACTCGTTCGTCCTCCTCTGGAAACGCATCGCCTCTCCGTAATCTTTCTTCTGTATCGCTCCCCAAAGGGCGGCAAACTGTTCCGGGATCACCTGCGCACAGCCGGATACCACGCCGTCCCCTCCCGCCGCGCACACGGCCGCATACATATGGTCGGCGCCCGCCAATACGCTGAACGTCTGGTTCCTCACCGTCATCAGATCCTGTATCCTGGCGAAATCCGCATAGCTGTATTTAATTCCCACTACATTCGCGCAGCGCCCGACAATCTCCTCGCAGACCTCCACGCCCAGATCATTGATCGCGTTCTGGGGAATCCCATACAGGTACACCGGAAAATCCTCCGATACGCTCTGCGCCACGCTCACATAAAAATCAACCAGACCGCGGTCGCTCAGCCGGTAAAATGCCGGCGTCACGACGCCGATCCCGTCCGCTCCGATCGCCTCCGCGTGCCGTGAAAGTTCAATCGTATCTTTCAGGTTCCACGCGCCTGTCTGCACAAACACCGGCAGGCGTCCGGCATTGCGCTCCACGACGATTTCCGCAATCTGCTTCCGTTCTCCCACGGTCAGATACATCATTTCCCCGGTAGTCCCGCAGGGATACAAGCCCTGCATACCGCTTTTAATTACATGGTCTGCCAGATGCTCCAATGACGCGGCATCAATGGTATCTTCCTCCGTTAAAGGCGTAACCAGCGGGATGACTGTCCCGTAAAGTTTCTTCATCTCCCGTATCTCCTCTCCTTATTCCATCCCCAGAATATAATTCCTCATCCCCAGGATCATATAATATCCCGCCATCGCTCCCTGGTCCGGGACGCCTTCGCTCTGGGCCGCGTGGACCGCAGATTTCCCAAACACCGGCTTCATCCTCCGGGTCATTTCCACCCCGTCCTCCGCCGCTTTCAATGCCGCCTCGATCACCGGTCCCACACCGGCATCCGGATCGTCCCGAATCGCAGCTTCCGCGGCCTGCCCCGCAGGCAAAAGCGCGTCGTAAATCGTCCTCTGGCCCGCCTCGCATTTCCCGCGTTTCTGAACGCCTGCCGCAAAACCCGACAGATACTCCGCCAGGGCCGCTCCTGTCAGTTCCGTCCGGCCCCTGAGCGCTTTCCCGCCTTCCATGATCCCGGCTGACATCAGAAATCCCATCGTCGAGGGAACCGCCGACGTCATCTTCATCCCCGCTTTCATCAAAAGCTTTCCGATGTCCCGTTCCCCCGCCATCTCCGCCCTCATCAGCTCCGGCAGTACCGCGTATCCTTTTTTCATCGTCAGCCACAGATCTCCGTCGCCCATCCTGCCGTCCATTTCGCAGAGTTCCTCGCATTTAAGGGCAAATACCTCCGCAACGCCGGAAAACAGTTCCGGGATCTGCTCGAATACCATTTTCTCCATCGCTCTTCTCCCCGACCGGTTTTATTTCCGGCAAATGAAGGGAGTATTGACCGGATAATCCAGGTACCCCTTCATTTCCTCGTTCAGTTTGCAGATTGTGATCGACGCTCCGGCCATCTCCATGGAAGTCGCATACTCCCCGACGATGGTCCGATACACCTCTATCCCTTTATGTACTGCCTGCGGAGGCATCACCGCAGCAACGTGCTACCCCCCCCGGAACGCAGCCACCGGCTGGAGACGCTGCATGATATCCAGCGTTTTCTGACTTACATTGATCAGCACTATCACGAACCGATCACACTGTCGGACGCCGCCGAGGAGTTAAAACTGAGCAAAAACCATTTTTCTCAGCTTTTTACCAAAATAGTCGGCATCAATTTCATTTCCTATCTGAATACAGTGCGGATCGAACATGCCGCGGACATGCTGCGCAATTCCGACCGGAAAGTTATCGATATCGCGCTCTCCTGCGGTTTCGAGAATATCCGCTCGTTCAACCGGTGCTTCCGGCAGTACACCGGCTATTCTCCCACGCAGTTTATGACCCTGCCGGACGCCGTGCGGCAGTCGTTTCCGTTCTATAAAAGGAAGCTGGATGAAAAAGAATATGTACAGGGGACTTCCTCCGTCGTAATGCTGACGCCCGTACCGGAAGAGGAGGACAGCGCCGCGGAAAAAGAGCGGCGGCCGGACGAGAATACCTAATGAACCATGAAAAGTATGCGGTTTCCTGCGCGGGCGGCGTTTATCATCTATGCGCGCGGGGAACCGCATAGCTTGTCGTTGTATTTCTTTGTATTTCTTTTTATCTCTTTCCATATATTGTTTTTCATGTAGTGTAGTTCTTTTTATATGTTTTGCCGGTTTGTCAGTTCTGATATTTGTCCGAATTTCAGCTGATTTCAGTTGAAGTGTAATTTAACTTTTCATTTCATTCCGAATCTCAATCGCCCCAATTTCCGTCAAAACTGCTTGCGGTTTTTCCCTCGGTCTGGTATACTACTGATTGAACAGTCATTGTTTTCGGTATTCCCGCCGGATTTTCTCCGGCAGAATCCATCTACGGCTTTTACAAAAGATACATGTGCGGATATGCGGGGCTGCGGCTTGCGCAGTTCCCGGGGCCGGCCTATTTGCGGTTCTGATTTGGTTATGGGGCTCTGTTCCATTTGGAGATTTGCTTTGGTTACGGTTCTGCTCCATTTGCAGTTTTGCTCTGGCTGCGGTTCTGTTTCATTTGCAGTTCTGCTCCGTCTGCGGTGCTGCTCCATTTGCAGCTCTGCCTCATCTGCGGTCCTGCCCCATTTGCAGCTCTGCCTCATCTGCGGTCCTGCTCCGCAGACTGACATTTTGGCTGGCGAACCTGCTCCTTTTGGCTCCCGAACCCTGCCCCGCTTCCGAAATTTGCTGTTTACAAGCAGCGCCATTTTGATGTAAAATAAAGGAGGTAAGTTTATGCCGGAAAACAAAACTACAATCAACCGGGAACACAAGTCCACCCTGTTTGCACTTGTCTTCTCCGACGCGGGGGACGCGCTCTCCCTTTACAACGCCATGAACGGTACGGCCTATGACAACCCGGACGACCTGGAGTTCAACACGCTGGAAAATGTCGTCTACATGGGGATGAAGAACGATGTCTCGTTTCTTTTCCGGGCCGACATGAACCTGTACGAGGCGCAGTCCACCTGGAACCCGAATATGCCGCTGCGGGGCGTCTTTTATCTGGCGGCGCTGTATAAGGGGTACGTGGCGTCCCATGGCCTGGACATTTATTCGTCGGCCAGACTGACGCTCCCGGCTCCCCGGTATGTGGTATTTTACAACGGGACGAAGGAGCAGCCGGACCGGCAGGAGCTGCGGCTGTCGGATTCATTCGTAAAAGACGGGGAAATGCTGCAGGGGACGGCGTCGCGGTCAAAGGGCGGCAGGGACAGTACAGAGCAGGGAGACAGCGGCGCAGTCCGCGGTACTGCAGGCAAGGAAAATCATGCCGCAGACGGGACCGGTCCGGAGGGCGGCCATGAATCGGCTGCGGGCAGATACGGCCCGGCGCTGGAGTGCGTTGCCCATGTGGTGAACATCAACCACGGACACAACCGGGAGCTGATGGAGAACTGCCGCCGGCTGGCGGAATATGCGCGGCTGGTGGGATTGATCCGTCAATACCGAACGGAGGGCATGACGCTGCGCGCGGCGGCGGACCGTGCGATTGACGAGTGTATAGCGGACGGGGTGTTGTCGGATATTCTTTTGAAAAACCGTGCGGAGGTGACGGACATGATCCTGGAAGAATACGACGAAGAACTGCACATCCAGAATGAGAAACGGCTGAGCCGGGAGGAAGAGCGTACCAACATTGCCGTCAAGCTTCTGAAAGACGGCACGCTTTCCCCGGACAAAATCGCTCAGATCCTCGGTCTTCCCCCGGAGACGGTTCGGAAACTGCAGGCAGAACAAATACAGACAAAATAATATTTGCGGCCTTGCATCGGCCGCAGGCGTTTTATTCCTGCAATCGCAGGATTATGGTTTGGCGCAGACGGGCCCATCCTCATCTGCGCCAAACCGTATGCTTCCGTTCAGATTCCATAGAGACTGCCGTATTTCTCTTTCAGATATTCCACATAGTAGTCCGGGTTAAAATCTTCGCCGGTCACATCCCGCAGAATCTGGCGGCTCGTCTTCAATTTCCCGAATTGATGAACATTTTTGCGCAAGAATTCGCGGATCGGGGCCAGATCGCCATGCTCCAGCAGCGTTTCCACATCCATCTGCTTTCTCATACAGGCGTACAGCTGAGCCGCGAACGCGCTGCCCAGGGCATAGGATGGAAAATAGCCGAAAGAGCCCTGGCTCCAGTGAATGTCCTGAAGGACGCCCTCAGAATCGTTCCGGGGCCGGACCCCAAGATATTCCTCATATTTGTCCGCCCAGACCTGCGGGAGTTTTTCCACTTCCAGATTCTCTTCCACCAGCATTTTTTCGATCTCATAGCGGAGCATAATATGAAGGCTGTAGGTCAGCTCGTCCGCCCGGGTGCGGATCAGGCCGGGCCGTACCCGATTGACCGCTCTCACAAACTGCTCCCGTGATACTCCGCCCAGCTGTTCCGGAAAGGTCTCCTGCATCTTCCCGTACACCGGCTTCCAAAATGCCGGATTCCGTCCGATCATATTTTCGAAAAAGCGGGACTGGGATTCGTGCATGCCCATAGAAGTACCGGTCCCCAGCAGCGTCTGGGTCAGCTCGTCCGGGATCCCCAGCTCATAAAGGGCATGCCCCGTCTCGTGGATTACCGAAAAAAGCGAATCGTCCACATGGTCGCTGTAAGCCGTCGTAATCCGCACGTCATGATTGTGCAGATTCGTCGTAAACGGATGGGCGCTGACCGCCAGCACGCCTTTATTGAAGTCAAAACCCAGATACTCTGCGAAAAACCGCGCCAGCTCTTTTTGTTTCTCTTCGCGGAAATCGCCGGTCAGGAAACCGTCCTCGATCTGTACGCCGCTTTCCGTCAGCTTCTTCAAAAACGGAATCAGCTCCCGGCGCAGACTGTCAAAGAACGTGTCCAGACTTTCCATATCGAACCCTTTTTCGTAGGAATCCAGCATCACGTCGTAAAGCTTCTGTCCCTTTTTTGCCTGTCTGGAGGCAATGCGCTTCTGCGCGGCCAGAATCTTTTTGAGCACAGGCGCAAAGGAAGCAAAATCATTTTCCTGCCTGGCTTTTGCCCAGACCCTGGCAGAGCCGGCCGTCAGCTCCGCAAATTCTTTATATTCCCCGGCCGGGATACATTCCAGTTTTTCCGCCGTTTCTTTCAGTTCTTTTACAATGCCTTTCTGGAGCTCGGTCAGAGCTTCCTCCTTTTCGCATCGTTGCAGCAGTTTTTTCACTTTCGCCCCGGTAACCAGCTCAAAATACAGGCCGGACAAGATACCGATGGTCCCGGCCGTATAGCCGGCCGCCTCCTTCGGCGCCAATGTTTCCTGATCCCAGCCAAACAGGACCTGCGTCGTGTTTAAAGCCGATATTTTCTCCAGATATGGCGTCAGATCTTCAAAAGCGGCGCTTTTTCCCATGTTGTGTCTTCCTCCTGTTCAATGGTCCTGACCTGCCGCTGCCAGTGAAATTCCGGCTGTCAGATCCCTTTTACGAAGCAGAGGACACTCCGCATGGAAATGTCCTCTGTACGCGCTCCTTAAAAGTATTTCTTGGAACCCCATAAATTATTCTTTTTTAACTCCAGATATTCATTGTAGGCTTTCTCAAGAATCTGCTTCTCATTCGCAAATTTCAGCAGGTGATAGGCCTCATAGAACTTATAATAACCGGAATCCATGAAATACTCCTCACGTTGTGGTTTACTGTAATAGCTGTCGGCCATCATCAGGTACCAATGCACGTCCTTTTCCACCATATCCTGGGGCGTGTTGAAAGAATATTGGCTCTTCCCGATGTATTTGATGATCGACGCGCTGACGCCGGTTTCCTCCCGGACCTCCCGCAGCGCCGTCTCTTTATAATCCTCTCCAGCTTCCACAGTTCCTTTCGGCAGAACCCAACCCTCGTATTTGTTTTTGTAGTTCTTATACAACACAAGAATCTTACCTCGAAATATCACCACACCGCCACAGCTCGTTGCCTCTATCATTGCAATCCCTCCTGGTCGGCCCGGACTCCCGCCCGGACGCTGGTGTGTCATGTGAGACTGAGGTTAGTATACCGCATTCCGTTCGGTTATGCAAGTCATCTGGCAAAATATGCGTCGAAGATTTTTTTCGCAATGGGCGCCGCCGTCTTTCCGCCCGAACCTCCTTCTTCCACCAGAACGCTGACCGCCAGACGCGGAGACCGGGCCGGCGCAAAACCGACAAACCAGGCGTGGGTCTCTTTTCCCCGGGCAAATTCCGCGGAACCGGTCTTCCCTGCCGCCGTATACGCGTCCGAGACCAGCGCGGAGCCGGTGCCGTCCGTGACAACCGCCGTCATCATTTCCGCCAGCAGCGCCGCTTCCTCCGCCGTCATCAGATTCCCATAGGCCTGCGGCATAAATTTACGGATCTGCTTTCCGTCCGCATTCTCGATCCGGTCGATCAGGCATGGCTGCATCAGCGTCCCTCCGTTGGCGATCGCCGAAACCAGAAGCGCGTTGTGCAGAGGCGTGATCTGCGTCCTCCCCTGTCCGATGGCAGTCTGCAGCCTTTCCCACAAAGGAGCGTCCTCCTCCAGCACATAGGAACTGCCGCTGTAAGGGATCGCGACCGGAAGCTCCGCATTGAAAAGAAGCTGCCTGACCGTCTCCGTCATCGCTCCGATCTCCAGCTCGCTTCCGATCTTCGCAAAGGCGCCGTTGCAGGAATTGGCAAACGCTTCTGCCAGCGTCTGCCGGCCGTGGGCCGTCCCGTGATAACAGCGGATTGCGGCGCCGTCCAACGTATAGCTGCCGCCGCAATCGTACTGAAACTCCCCGTAATCCTCCGGATGCCGGCGGATGTATTCCAGAAGCGTCACGATTTTAAAGGTGGACCCAGGCGGATACAGTCCCTGGGCCGCGCGGTTCAGAAGCTGCCCGCTTTCATTGTCCTCGCTCGTTAAAGTCTCCCAGTCCCCGGCTGCCGTGTTCGGATCAAAATCGGGCCGGGAGACCATTGCCAGGATCTTGCCCGTGTCCGGCTCCATGACCACCACGGCTCCCCGCCTGTCCCCCAGGGCCTCCCAGGCGGTCTGCTGCAGCTGCAGATCCAAGGTCGTTACCACCGTATCTCCCGGATTTTTCCGGCCGGTCAGCTCCGTAAGCGCGGCCTTAAGCGGATTCACATGGGAAGACAGCAGGTAAAAATGAGCCAGGTCCTCGATTCCCGTCTTTCCGATGGTAGAATACCCGACCACATGGGAAAAAAGAGAGCCGTAAGGATAGCTGCGCACCTCTTTTCCCTCCTCATCGGTCAGGGTTTCCGCCAATATAGTCCCGTCATGCGCGACGATCCTGCCGCGCGTGACACGCTGCGCAAAATCATCCAGGCGGCGGTTATAGCTGTTGTTTATAACGTCCTCCCGCCGGACGGTCAGGAACCAGGTCTCATAGGCGATCATGGCCGCGAACGCGGCCAGAATCAGTCTTGCCAGCAGGCGCATACTGGCGCTGCCGCCGCTTCTTTTCGTTTCCTTCTTCGGGACCAATTTAAGGTTCTTCCGTTTTCTCGCGGTCTCGATCTCCCCGGCGGAGCCCATCGCGCAGAGTCCCTGCAGAATCCCGAACAGGATAAACGTACTCAGAACCGAACTGCCCCCATAACTGACCAGCGGCAGCGTTACGCCCGTCGACGGTATGAATTTGACAACGCCGCCCACGGTCAGAAACACCTGGACAATATACATGCAGCCCAGGCCAAAAGCGGTCAGCTTATAAAACATATTTTCCGTACGGCCTGCGATCCGCAGAAATTCCATAAAACAGCACAGGCAGATGAAAAGCAGGCAAATGGCGAACAGAGCCCCCAGCTCCTCGGAAACCGCCGCGAATATGAAATCCTTTTCCACTACCGGTATGCGCCCGGGCATCCCCTCATAAAGGCCCAGGCCGAACCATCCGCCGGTACCGATGGCAAACAGGGACTGGGTGATCTGATATCCCTTATCGTCAATGTCTGACCAGGGATCCCGCCAGGCCAGCACGCGGCTGCGCACATGGGAGAACAGACGATAGCCGGCGACAGCGGCCCCGCAGCCGCTCACAGCGCCCGCAGCCAGCCATTTCCAGTCCGAAGTCGCCGCGTAAAGCATAAACAGATAGACCGTAAAAAAGAGCAGAGCCCCGCCCAGATCTTTGGACAATACCAGCACCAGCACATGAAGCGCCGCCAGGACGGTCGTAACAGCGATCTGCGAAAAGCTCACCGAGCGGGACAGCTGCGCCGCCGCAAAAAGCACAAAGAGAATCTTCACGAACTCCGACGGCTGCAGGGAAACGCCCCCGAATGTGAGCGATAACTGCGCCCCGAACGAAGTGTTTCCCGCCACGCAGACCACGGTCAGAAGCGCCAGGCCGGTCAGCCCATAGAACCACGGGAACCGGGAAAGACCGCGCAGCCGTCCGACCGCCCATGGCAGCACACAGGCAGCCAAAGCCGACAGTACCACGATCAGGAACTGCCGCAGCGCCCGGTTGTAGTTCAGCCTCGTCAGCATGATCAGGCCGACGCACAGAAGCATGCACGTATGATTGATCAGCAGCCGGGACGCCCTGGGGTAAACGACCCGGTACAGGAAACTGTAGCACAGGAAAAAAACAGCCTGCAGTCCGTAAAATACGGCTATGGCCGGATCCCTGGTATAAAAACCGATCACGGTGTAAGCGATCAGATGCAGCGGAAACAGGCACCACAGCTGTCTTCGGCAGATCCGTTTTTTCCCCGCCTCATCCGCCCAAAAATACCGGAAGCTCAGATACGTATAGGCCGCCATCAGAATAAACAGCAGGTATCTGGCTCCGGAAACATACAGACGGAACCCGTTTTCCATGAAATTCCGGTTTAGTTCGCTGATACTCAAATCTCGCTTCTCCCTTATTTATTCGACTCCCCGCTTCATATGCCCCCTGGTGAAATGTTCCATCCATGCAGGCACGTTCCGGCAGACCGGTTCCTCCCCGCCCGGAGCGGAGCGAACGAAGCTGTCCGCGTAAGCCCGGACGATCTCCGACACCTCCTCCGGCGTCTCTTTCAAAAACTGGAGCCGCAGCGCGTCCGGAGCGATCCGGCGCACACCGGCTTCCAGCCCAAGCAGCGACAACGGAGTCGTATTAAAAATCTGGTTATAACAAAAGGTACAATGGTTCCGCACCGGCAGTTCTTTTCCGGTACGGTCCTTAAGCGTCAAAAATCCCTCCTGCCGGTCGCACCCTGACACGGTCCGGCGCACGCATTGGGCCGTGACCATGACCGGAAGATACCCGTACGCGACCAGTTCAAAAGAGACCGCGGCGGCTTGTCTCTCCGCGTCTGCATTCCCTGTCCTCATACCGGCGCAGGCCCTCCGGA
Organism: uncultured Lachnospiraceae bacterium; assembly: GCA_947626915.1. Lineage (GTDB taxonomy): Bacteria > Bacillota > Clostridia > Lachnospirales > Lachnospiraceae > UBA3402. The sequence continues at coordinate 26,268 of CANQUA010000001.1, read as the reverse complement.
GTTCTTCCAGTTCCCCGCCGTTTTGTTCCAGCGGCAGGGTCAGACGGCTGCAGCCAAGGCCGGCCCAGAACCGGGCCGCCTCGTGATTGAACGTATACAGGCTGTGGTCCGCAAAGACAGGAATCGGGCCAAAAGGCTGGTCCTCCCGTCTCCCAAGCGCCGCTTCCTCCATGGACCGCACCAGAAGCCCGTCAAATCCGGCTCCCAGAAACTCCCGGCGCCATTTTCGGAAAAATGTCTCCGCTTCCGTGCGCCAGATCACCGGCAGCGCCAGGACACAGGCTTTCCCCGCGCTGTGGCAGGATTCCGCCAGGGCCGCCCACTGTGCGGGTGAAACCAGATCCGTCTCGATCTGAATCTCCGCCAGGTCCGGTTCCCGAACCGCCTGTGCAAACTGCCGCAGGTCGGATACCAGGGCGTGAAGGCGGATTTCCCCGCCGTTTACGCTCCCTCCTGCCTTTTCAAAAACGGGCGCTTCTCTCCTCTCCCTGCGGAAACTGCCGCAGACCGTCTCCTGCAGCTTGCCAAAGCCCTGCCGCCGCAGCTCATTCAGCGCCTGCACCGGCACAAACACGCTGCCGCTCAGATCCAGCTCCAGCCGCTCCCACTCAAACGCGGTCCCGCCGGTCTTCCGCAGCTGTTTTTCCAGCTTTTCAGCCGTCATCGGCTGGTTCTTCGCAGTCTGGACTATGTCTCCCGCGACCTCGGCCGTAAATGCAGGGCCCCCGCCTTTCCGGTCTTTCCACAGCCTCAGACGAAGCGGTTCTCCCTCGTGCACGGTTAGTTTTCCCCGCAGTTTCTCTTTCTTCTCCGTATTTACGTACGTCTCGTCCAGATCATCCAGCCAGGACTGGTTCACCTGCCGGAACGCCGGCTTTTCCTTAAGCGCCAGCATGTCCCGCCCGTTATGGCGCCGGTAATAACCGTCCGTATGTCCGCCGCGGTCAAAAAGCTCCAGGAGCCGTTTTTGGTCTTCCGGCTCCACATGATACCCGCTGCGTCCCTCGTTTTGGTACAGATCCAGATATTTCCGGTAAATGCTCACAACGCCGGCCGTATAGCGGGGACTCTTCATGCGCCCCTCGATCTTCAGCGAGCAGACGCCGCTCTCCAGGATATCCGGCAGCAGCTCCAGGGTACACAGGTCCTTGAGGCTCATCAGATACGCTTTTCCCCCTGTCCTGTCAGAACACAGGCCGCAGGCCTCATAGGGAAGACGGCACGGCTGGGCGCAGCGGCCCCTGTTCCCGCTCCGTCCTCCGATCAGGCTGCTCAAAAGACACTGCCCGGAATAGCAATAGCAAAGCGCCCCGTGGACAAAGCTTTCGGTCTCCATCTCCGCCCGGCCGCGGATCCGCCGCAGCTCTTCCAGCGACAATTCACGGGCCGTCATCACGCGGACCGCGCCCATTTCCTTCAAAAGCCGCGCGCCCTCCGCTCCCGTCACCGTCATCTGGGTGCTGGCGTGGACGCGCAGATCCGGGAACCATCGCCGCACCGCCGCGAAAACCCCCAGGTCCTGAACAATGACCGCGTCCAGACCTCTCTCATAATAAGGACGCAGATAATCGTAAAGGCCGTCAATTTCCTTCTCCTTCACCAGCGTATTCACCGTCATATACAGGGAAACGCCGTGGAGATGGGCGTAATCGATCGCAGAAAGCATCCGGTCCTCGTCCAGGTTGTCCGCATAGGCCCTGGCTCCGAAACGGCTGCCGCCAATATAGACCGCGTCCGCTCCCGCCGAAACCGCCGCCTTCATGCTTTCAAACGATCCGGCCGGCGCCAGAAGCTCTGCTTCGGGCCTCTGGACCGCCCGTCGTTTTCCGGTTTCCGGCCGTCTGCCCGGCTCCGCCTGCCAATTGCCCGTCCTGATCTCTGTATCCATCCGGGTCCCTTTCGACATCATGTATTCTCCTGTTCCTTTCCCTGCGGGCCGCTTTCTGTCTCCGCGCAGCCCGCGGCCGCTTCCCGGCCATTACTGCCGGTTTCCCTTCTGCCTGCTGAAAAAGAGAGTACCGCAAAATAAGGATCTCCCTTACGGCCGCCTCCGCCAGCTTCCTGCCATAAAATCTCCCACACCGGGCGGAAGACCTTCCAGCTTCAGCTTACGGAAACGCCGGGACAAACTTTCTATTTTGCAGCGCTCTCTTTTTGCATGGAGGTCCAAAAATCATCTGCGGTTATGATTATAATTCTGATTGTACTTTTGATTCTGGGAATAATTCTGCCCGCCTTTGTCCTGCGAAAAAGCAGCCTGAAGCGCTTTCAGCCTTAAAAGCTCTTCCTGATCGGCTTTCTGCTTCCGCCGAAGCTCTTCCAGCGCGGCTTTTGTGTCTTCCAGCTCCTGACGGGTTCCTTCCAGCTTTTTTTCCGCCCCGGTCCGCTCCTCCAGAAGCGCGGCCTTCGTCTCCTCCAGCTCCTTCCGGACCTCTGCCAGCTCTTTCTCCGCCCCGGCCAGCTTCCCCTCTGCCTGTTCCTGCAGCAGAACGGCGGTTCTCGCCGCGTTCAGTTCCTCCGAAGCCGCACTTTTATACTGATCGAACTGCTTCCGCAGCTGGCTGATGTTCTGCTTTGCCGTATCCAGGTCCTGCTCTCTCCGCTCCAGGTTCATCTGCGTCATCACCAGCTCATGCTTTAAGCTGTAGGTTTCCCGTTCCATATCCTCCACACGCCTGTCGCTGGCCGCGGCCCGGTCCGTCGCCTTAAAATAATCATCCGCGATGTTCAGCTCCACCATCACAGCCTGATATTCCTGGCTCTGTTTGGAAAAGCCCTCCTGCTTCTTCAGCTGCGTCGTTTTTTCGCTGATATATCCGGCCACCCTCTGAAGATACTGCTGATCTTCCGCGCCGCCCAATGTATAAATCTTTCCGTCGATCAAAACCTCTGCATAGTTTTTATTGTTCATGAATCCACCTGCTCCCCGTATCGTCGTTACCAGCTTATCATACCACAGCTATGCCCACAATTTCCACTGGATTTTCGCAAATCACATAAAATCCGCGGCAGGCAGCATGTCTGTGCCGCAGTCCCGCCGCACACTATGCCCCGTCCCGCCCGTCTCAGTCCTCATCATAATCCAGCCCCAGATGGCGGTAAGCGTTTTCCGTCGCCACCCGTCCCCTGGGTGTCCGATTGATCAGACCGTTCATCAGAAGATAGGGCTCATACACATCCTCCAGCGTGCCCGCGTCCTCTCCCAGCGCGGCGGCCAGGGTATCCAGCCCCACCGGCCCGCCGGAAAATTTATGGATAATGGTCGTAAGGATGGCGCGGTCGTTGTTATCCAGGCCCAGCCGGTCCACGTCCAGCATATCCAGCGCGAAATCCGCCACCTCTTTCGTGATCACGCCGTCGTATTTCACCTGCGCAAAATCCCGGACGCGCTTCAAAAGACGGTTGGCCAGTCTCGGCGTACCGCGGGATCTTCTGGCCAGCTCCATGGCCCCCTCTTCCTCGATCGTCACATCCAGGACCCTGGCCGAGCGCAAAAGGATCGTCTTCAATTCCCCGGGCGTGTAGAACTCCAGCTTCTGCACCACGCCGAAACGGTCCCGCAGCGGGGCCGTCAGAAGTCCCGCTCTCGTGGTCGCTCCCACCAGCGTGAAATGGGGCAGCTCCAGCCGCAGGGAACGCGCGGAGGAATCCTTGCCCAGCATAATGTCGATGGCATAATCCTCCATCGCCGGATAGAGTACCTCCTCCACCTGCCGGTTCAGCCGGTGGATCTCATCCACAAAAAGCACGTCCCCCTCCTGAAGCCCGTTCAGGATGGCGGCCATTTCGCCCGGCTTCTCAATCGCCGGCCCGGACGTGACCTTCATGTTCACGCCCATCTCATTGGCAATGATCCCGGCCAGCGTAGTCTTTCCCAGTCCCGGCGGGCCGTAAAACAGCACATGATCCAGAGAATCTCCCCTGGATTTGGCCGCGTCAATATAAATTTTCATCATGGATTTCAGCCGTTCCTGCCCGATGTAATCTTCCAGCCGCTGCGGCCGCAGGGTCGACTCTACTTTCTCATCTTCCGCCGTCAGTTCTGTGTTTATAATCCTTCGCTCCATATGATCCTGCCCGTCTGATTCATGCGCTCCGTCCGATCCGTACGCTCTTTCCAAATAATCCCCGTCTATATCAGATACCGCAGCGCCGATTTTAATATCTGCTCAGCGGTCATATCGCCCTCCGAACCGGCCGCCTGGCGCACCGCTTTGGTCGCCTCCATCGACGAATACCCCAGCGCCACCAGCGCTTCGACCGCTTCTTTCCCTTTGTCGCTCATGCCCGATACCGGCTGCGCAGCCCCGGCGTCCGTCTCCGTCAAAGACGGCAGCGCATCGTCCAGGGAAACCTTGTCCTTCAGATCCAGAATCACCCTCTGGGCGGTCCTGACCCCGATCCCCGGCGCGCGGGAGATCGCTTTCGCATCTCCGGAAACAATGGCCAGCCTCAGATCGGAAGGACGCAGCGCCGAAAGGATCGCCAGCCCGCCTTTGGGGCCGACGCCATTGACGCCCAACAGCTGTTTGAACATTTTAAGATCCTGACGGCTGCCGAACCCGTACAGCGTCATGGCATCCTCCTGTACCCGCAGATAGGTGTAAATGCGCACCTCGCTGCCAAGCGGCGGCAGCGTCTCCAAAAGCGACAGCGGTACACGGATATTATAGCCCACGTTTCCCGCTTCCACCACGATCAGATCCTCATCCACCTCCGCAAGAGGCCCTTTGATATATGAAATCATACGTTTCCCGTCCCGGTTCCTTTCCTGCGGTCAGACCGCTGTCTCCCGCACATGAAACTATCTTACCATACGGCCGTTTCCTTTGCAAGCGGAATCGAACAAATATTCTGGTTTGCGGCGGCCCGCATTCAGTTTCCCGCCCCGTCGTAGGAATCCAGGAAATGATGCCTGACCCCGTTCTGCTTATAAGAAATGATCGTATCCAGACTGACATTCTCGACGCTGCGGAAAATATTTTTTTCGATCAGCGGTTCTTTTTCCGCCAGCTGCCGGATCAATTCCTTGATTTCTCCCCGCTTCGAGCCCTGCTCCGTTCCGCCGCAGGAAGCGCAGCTCTCGGTCAGGCGGCAGGCGCACTGTATAAAATGCAGGCCATTATAATCCCGCCACCGGATAATATCCCGCTCGCGGATCCGATACAGCGGGCGGATCAGTTCCATGCCTTCGAAATTCGTGCTGTGAAGCTTCGGCATCATCGTCTGGATCTGGGCCCCGTACAGCATCCCCATCAATATGGTCTCGATCACATCGTCATAATGATGCCCCAGCGCGATCTTATTGCAGCCCAGCTCCTTGGCCCGGCTGTAAAGATAACCCCGGCGCATCCTGGCGCAGAGATAACAGGGCGCCCCTGACTGTCCCGCGACGATATCGAAGATTTCCGTTTTAAATGTCTGGATCGGGACGCCCAAAAGTCTCGCGTTTTCCGTAACCGTCCGGTAATTCAGTTCGTTGTAGCCGGGGTTCATCACCAGGAAAACCGCCTCAAAATTCCGTTTTCCGTGCCGCAGAAGCTCCTGGAAGAGCTTTGCCATCAGCATGGAATCCTTGCCGCCGGAGATACAGACGGCAATCCTGTCGCCGTCCCCGATCAGCCGGTATTCGTTGATCGCCCTTATAAACGGCGTCCAAAGTTCTTTGCGGTACGTCTTGATAATGCTGCGTTCCGCCTGTTTGCGGCGCTCGGCCGACCGGGTCTCGTCCTCCGTCATCCGCTGCAGTTCCTTTTTCAGATACCCGCGGTACCCGCCGCGGATGCTGTAAGCGGTACAGCCCAGCTCGTCCAGCTGGTCCGCCAGCTCCAGCGATTCCCTGCCGGTATGGCACAGCAGATACACCGGTCCCTTCTCCGAGGCTGCAAAAGCCGGAATGTCCAGCTCCTCCGAAGGAATGTTTTCAGCCCCCGGATAGGTGCCTCTTTCAAAATTATCCCTGCTCCGGATATCTATGACACGCTTTTTGCCTGGAATCCGCTCCAGTTCTTCCGTTTCTATTTCCCGAATCATGCTTCCGTTTCCTTTCCTGCGGCCGGACCTGTTCTGCGCCTGCATCCGGACCTTTTCCGCACCCAGATTTTTTCCTGTGTCTGTTCCCGTACCTGCTCCTGCCCCTGCATCCAGGTCTGTTCCTTTCCTGCGCCCGAACCTTTTCTGCCTTTGCGCCTGGATCTTTTCCTTCGCCTGCCCGGCCGTCAACCGTTCCGAAAACTGCTTTCTTTGTTTTCCGGGACCGGGAATGTCTCCGCCCCCTGATTCCTGCACAGCCGTCCGTCCCGGCCCGGCGTTCGTATGATACACCCCTTCCCCTTCATGGCAACGGGCAATTTGGTCTCACGGCCGATTCATTATTTTCAAAATTCTCTTTTTCTGCTATAATAGAGCCGTATCCCGGACACCCGCTGAAAGGAACTTTCCATGATCACCGTTGAAAAAATCATCACGCTCCCCGATACCTATCCGCTGGAACGTTTAGGCCGGCTGGACCAGCTGCTTTTCTTCGATATTGAAACGACCGGATTTTCCGGGGACTATTCCCGGCTCTACCTCATCGGCTGCACCTGCTTCCAGGGCGGCGGCTGGCGGCTGGTCCAATGGTTCGCGGACCGCCCCGACGCGGAACCGGAACTGCTGACGGCCTTTTTCCATTTTCTCTCGTCCTTTACCACCCTCGTACATTTCAACGGAGACGGTTTCGATATTCCTTATCTGCTGAAACGGTGCCGGGCCTGCGGACTTCCCTATGATTTCTCCGGCATGACCAGCATCGATATCTATAAAAAGATACGGCCTTACCGGGCCCGTTTATCGTTAGACAGTATGAAGCAGAAATCCATCGAACGGTTTCTCGGCATTCACCGGGAGGACCGTTTCAGCGGCGGAGAGCTGATCGAGGTCTACCACGCCTATCTGGAAAACAGAGAAGACCGCCTCTACGATCTGCTGATGCTTCATAATAGGGAAGATCTGGAGGGCATGCCCCTGATCCTGCCCATCCTCTGCTATCCGGATTTTTTCGAGGGTTCCTTTGCCCTTTCCGGACAAACCGTGCGCCGGGACGCAGCCCCGTCCGGCGATCGGCCCTGCCTGGACCTGACGCTTGCCGGCGGCTGCGCGCTTCCCGTTCCCATCGCATGGGACGGCCCTTTCTGCGGCCAAACCTACCATGCCCACGCCTCCGGGAACGAGCTGACCCTGTCTCTGCCCCTTTATGAGGGGACGCTGAAATACTTTTACGACGATTATCAGAACTATTATTATCTGCCCTGCGAAGACCGCGCCGTCCATAAGAGCGTCGGCGCCTTTGTGGAAAAATCTGCCCGCAAAAAGGCCACGCCCCAAACCTGCTACGTTCCCAGGGCCTCCCTGTACCTCCCCCAGCCGTTCCCCCTGTGGGAACCGGCCTTCCGGGAAACTTACAAATCGAAGATCACCTACGCCGAATATGCTCCCGGCCTGCTGGAAGCCCCCGGGGCTCTGGACGCTTACCTCCGCAGCATCCTGGAGTGACTGCCTGCCGCGTCAGAATTTCCGGCCGCATTTCGGACAGAATTCAAAATCTTCCTGCGTCTCGTAACCGCAGCCCGCGCAGCGCTTCCCGGGCCGCCATCCGCTTCCGGAACTGCCCGGCGACACCAGACGCAGCCTGTCCGGCGTGATCGTGACAGACGCCCCTCTCGCCAGCTGCTTTCCCGTTTCCGGCTCCAGTTCATAAACCGCGCCGCAGCAGCTGGTTTTTACAAAATATTTCTTTCCCCAACGGAATGTGGGGATAAAAAACAGGGACAGATACATGTAGGTCATAAAAACCTGGTATCTGCCGTAACGGCCGCAGCGGCCGCAGATAAACAATTCTCCGCTGTAAGCCAGTTCCTTCGATCCCTGGTTGATTCCCATAATAAAAAACATACCGCAAACCCTTTCTTCCTTCCGGTATTTCCCGGCTTTCCGCCGCCCTTTCCCACGATTCCGAAAAACGCCCGCACGGTCCGCGTTCCGGGGAGTTCCCGGGATCCGCGGCCATGCGGACGATGCTCCTGCATAGTTTTCCCTTCTCTGTCAGTCGATCACATTCCGAATCCGGTAAGGCGTCCTGTAATTCCAGGTCGAGATCTTGATACCGGTCCGGGCGCTGGAGGCATGCACCACCTGCCCGTTCCCGATATACATGGCTACATGGTTCACGGTTCCGCTGCTGTTGGTATAAAATACCAGGTCGCCGGGGCGTATCTCGCTGGAGTCCACGGCCTTGCCGGCCCTCGCCTGATCCCTGGAAACCCTCGGAATCGAGATCCCGAAATTCTTCAGCACCGACTGTACGAATCCGGAGCAGTCCGCTCCCCGCGTCAGGCTGGTGCCGCCCCACACGTAGGGATTCCCTACGAACTGCAGCGCATAATTGACGATCTTTGCCCGTCTGGCCGCCTGCTGGTTTGCCAGTTCCTCCAGCGGCGAGAATTTGATCGCTTCCGAAAGGGCGTACCGAACATCCACATAATTATCCATCGTGGAGACATAGGCCGCGTCCCCGCCGTTCTCCTCGTCGCCGGTATCCAGCTCGATCTGCACCCAGCCGTCCAGCTGCTCCACCACCGGATAGCGCTCTTCCTTTGAAATCTGCGTCCAGATCCCGCTGTCCGTATTGGGTTCCATGCGGACGTTCAGCTTGTCCGTATTCACGATCGCCATCAGAGAGGCCGTTTCCATCGCCAGATCATAGGCCTCCTGCCCCGTCGCCACATACTGAGGATCGGCCGACACGTAACCGGAGATATTGCCGGACTGGATCTTGTACCAGCCGTTCTCCTCTCCCAGGATATCCGCGGCCGCCTTGCCGGGCAGCTTCCCGATGATATTGGCGTTTCCCTCATCCGCGGGCGAACTGCGCACATTCAGATAATTCGTCACCTTCGAAATCAGGAGATTCTTGTATTTGCTGATCGCCATGGCCTTCAGATCCATCTTGCGCGCCTCGTTGAGGGACAGCTTCACGTCCGCGTAATCCGCGGAAATATACCCGCCTGCGATCTTGATCCACCCGTCCAGCTGCTCCTCGACCATATAACGGTCTCCGGCAACGGCCTGTCCCACGATATTGGCCGGGTCCACCTCCGGCGACGACCGGATGTTCAGGCTCTCGTTGTCCTCCACCATGACCTCCGCCCGCAGCGCCACCTGCTCCAGAGCCAGGCTCCGGGCCTCCTCGCCGGTCAGCACGTACTGAGCTGAAATATAACCTTCCACCTTGCCGGAACGGATCTGATACCAGTCACCCTCCTGCCCCAGGATCTCGCAGGCACTGTTGGGCTGCATTTTCCCAACAATATCTCCGTCCGGAGCCGGGGTCCTGCGTACGTTCAGGTAGCCGGCGTCAATCTGAACCAGGCCCAGATTCACATAGGCATCTACGACCGCCTGCCGTGCTTCCTCTTCCTGCTGCAGGCTCTCTTCCTCCGACCGGCTCTGATTTTCTACCTCCAGAGAACGCCGGATCGCTTCCGGATCGATCGTTTCCTCCTCCGTATCTGCGGACAGCTCCTCCCGGGCAATGACCTCCGTTTCCCCGGAGGTTTCCTCCGGATCGCGCTTCAAAAACCGGACGGTCAAAAGAACCGCCGCCGCTGTCAGCAAAATCACGCCCAGCAGGATCGGAAGCCGGTAGTCTCTCCGGCTGTTCTGCTTTGACCGGCTGCGCGGAACATTATTTTCATTTTCCTTTTGTTCTGACATAATTTCTTCGTTCTCCCGTAATTTTCATCGGATCGGGGCTGAGAAACCTCTGCCCGCCCCGCTTTATCTCCCGCGGCCTCTTCTCCGCGCCGCAGATGACAAAACGATCGAATCCGTTCCGTATATCCTGCATTCTATAAAAATATTTGTCATATTTTCCCTTTTATATTCCAAAAGGAACCGTAAAATCGATACCCGGCCCCGTTTCCGGCCGTATTCCGCAGCCGGAGACCTGCGCCGTCCATCTTTTCCGCATACAAAAAAAGATGCCTTTTCCATTATACTACAGCCCCCGGAAAATGAAAAGACAAAATATTTTAAACTGCGCAACTTTTGGTTTCCGTCATAAAGGTAATTGTTATTTTTTCCGGATTCTATTATAATAGGTTTTGTTACGCAGGTACCGGGGTTCTTCCCCGGCCGGCAAATTTTTCAGGAGGTTTTTGAACATGAATCTGATCTTACCCGAACATTACGATCCGCGGCTGACCGTGCGCGAGACGCAGGAAGCCATCAAGTACATACGAGATACGTTTCAAAAGGAATTCGGCCGCGAAATGAACCTGGAGCGTATTTCCGCTCCTCTCTTTGTGGAAAAAAGCAGCGGCCTGAACGACAACTTAAACGGCGTGGAGCGGCCCGTCTCCTTCGATATGGCCTTTCTGCCGGGAGAAACCGTGGAAGTCGTTCAGTCCCTGGCCAAATGGAAACGTCTGGCCCTGCACCGGTACGGCTTCAAGCCGGGCGAAGGACTTTATACCAATATGAACGCCATCCGCCGCGACGAGATCCCCGACAATCTCCACTCCTGCTATGTGGACCAGTGGGACTGGGAGCGCGTCATCACCAGAGAACAGCGCAATCTGGAAACCCTCCGGGACACCGTCCGCAATATTTTCAAGATCATCAAGCACATGGAGCACGAGGTCTGGTACAAGTATCCCCAGGCTGTCAAGCATCTGCCGGACGACATCTATTTCATTTCTTCTGAAGAACTGGAGGCCATGTATCCGGACGATACGCCGAAAGAACGGGAAAATAAGATCACAAAAGAGCACGGCTGCGTCTTTCTGATGAAGATCGGCGAGAAACTGAGCAACGGACAGCCCCACGACGGGCGCGCTCCGGACTACGACGACTGGCAGCTGAACGGCGATATCCTGTTTTGGTTTGAAACCCTTGGCTGCGCTCTTGAAATCTCCAGCATGGGCATCCGCGTAGACGAGACCTCCCTGATGGAACAATTAAAAAAAGCCGGCTGCGAGGAACGAAAAAACCTTCCTTACCACCGGATGCTGCTGAACGGTGAGCTGCCGCTGACCATCGGCGGCGGCATCGGCCAGTCCCGGCTCTGCATGCTGCTCCTGGACCGGGCCCATATCGGCGAGGTGCAGGCAAGCATCTGGCCGGAAGAAATGCGCCGGGCCTGCGCGGAACACAAAATCTTCCTGCTGTAATCTTCCGGTTCTCCCTGTGGAGCTGAGCGTTCTTCCCGTATCTCAGCCCCACAGAGAACCGCCTGTCCTTCCGGTTCAAACCCGTTCTTCCATTTTGCCGCTTATCCCAGTTTTTTTATCGCTTTCCAAAGATTTTCCGTATAAAACCGGAATCCCTCGTCGTTGGGATGAAGCCTCAGGTCGCTGAAATAGGTTTCTTCATGCGGCACGAAATCAAATCCGTCCAGCACGGTAATGGTTTCATAAGGGGCCGTCATCTCCCGGATGATTTTCCCCGCGTTTTCAAAAGCGCCCGCCGGCTTCTGCGCATGAAGATCCTTCCGCCAGATCGGCGTCAGGGCATAAACGGGCGTCTGCGGATACTGTTCATGCAGCGCTTTAAAAAAGTCCCTGCAATTCCGCTCAAAAACCTCTTTTTCCAGGCCGCTCCAGTCGTTGGTGCCGTAAGCGGTGATAATGAGATCCGGCGTAAACGTTTCCCTGCACCGCGCCAGGGCCGGGCAGAAACGCTCGCCGCCGATAGCCTTGTTAAAGCCCTCCGTTCCCAACCGCTCCGCGATCGCCGCCATATAAGCATTGGACGGGAAACGCGCGTCATAGCCATGGGTAATGGAATCGCCGAAGAAAACGGTTCTGCTTTCCGGCCTCACCGGTATAAAAGCCGCTCCGTCCTCCAGCTCCAGCCTGCGGATCACCGAGGCCACGGACCACGGAAACACGATCCGTATCTGTTTCATTCCTTCGCCCAGCTCAAAGGTTTTCTCGTAATCTCCCAGAGGATATTCGGGCCCGAACTCCAGATTTCCCAGCTGTCCGGCCAGCTTCCCATCGCAAAAAACATCATGCGCGAAAAATTTTCTGGTGGAAGCGCCGGAAACCGTGACCGCCATGCTCATCCGCGGACTGTCCGTTTTAAACGACAGGACAATCCCGGCCGTGGCCCACACTTTCTTTTCAAAATTAGTCCCTATGTATACCTTCTCCTGCTCCTGCGTGAAACGGTGCAGGCGCACGCCCTCTGACTCTTCCGAAACCCACGCCGCTCCCAGCGCGGCTTTCTCAATCTGTTCACAGCTTAATCGCATTTATTTACCCTCGATACCTTCATCTGAAATGCAGCGCAGGAGCCGGATTACCGCTTCCAGGCTTTCCTCCGTCACTCTTTCCACCGGCTTATTCTCCCTGACGCAGCCTGCAAAATAACGAATCTCATTGCCGTACGCGTCGGTAGACGGCAGCCCCAGCGCCTGCACGCCGTCAGACGCATTCGCGCCGAAATTCAGTTCCCGGCCTTCCGCATTCTCTTCATACACCATCATTTTCCCGTTTTCTCTCGCCACCACCGCATGTTCGAACTGGAAGCGGAACGAAAACTGGAACGGATAAGCCGCGGCATACCAGGAAGCCTCCGCCGTCACAAAGAAATCCTTATATTCGTAAACCACCGACAGATAATCCTGCTCCGGCCTTTTGCTCCGATGCGTCATGATCCGCTCCGGTTCTCCGAAGGTATCGACCAGAAAATCCGCATCATGAATATGCAGGTCAAAGGGCACCAGCCCGCTTAAACTCTCATCCAGGTACCAGCTGCGGCCCCACCTGGGATAAACGCCCAGCCGGGACATGCTGCCGGACAGAAGCTTTCCGTATTTCTGGCTCTCATACAGTTCCTTCACCGCGGCGTATTCCGGCCAGAAACGCACTACCTGCGCCACCATGAACCTGGCTCCGTTTTTCCGCGCCGCCTCGTATACCTTCGCCACATCCTCCGTCCGCAGGGAAATCGGCTTCTCACAGAGGACATGGATCCCTCGCTCCAGGGCCTTAAGCGAATATTCAACATGCAGATACGTGGGCAGACAAATATCCAGTATATCCAGCTGCTCTTTTTCCAGCATCTCGTCCGCGTCCGTATACTCGGCAGCCGCAAGCCCGCCATAGCGTTCCATCTGCTCCGGACGGATATCGCAGAGCGCCGTGATCCGCGCGTCCGCCACAGACTGCCAGCCCCTTACGTGCGCGCCGCTGATGCCGCCCGTTCCCAAGATTCCTACTCTTAACATCCGCATCCTCCGTATATTTCTTCAATCAATGTTTCCAGATACTTTTTCGCTTTCCGGATATCCTTAATCTGCTGTTCCCCAGATATCTCCCTCTCGATCGTTACATGGGAATCGTACCCCAGTTCCCGCAGCTTTCGAAACAGCGCGGCAAAATCCACCTTGCCCTCGCCCAGCGGAACCTCCCGGCCCAGGTCATGTCCGTTCGTGGGATAAAAACCGTCCTTGGCGTGAAGATTGCGGACGTATTTCCCAAACACATCCAGCGCGTCCACGGGATTCGCGCGCCCGTACAGGATCAGATTGGCCGTATCCAGGTTCACGGCCAGATTGTCCGTGCCCACAGTCTCAAAACAGCGGAGCATCGTCACCGGCGTTTCCTGCCCCGTTTCAAACAAAAGGTACTGCCCGTTGGCCGCCAGATGCTCCGCCACCTGCCGCACCGCCCCGCAAAAAGGCTGGAAGTTTGCATCCAGCGGATTCTCCGGAATAAAGCCCATGTGCGTCACGACATCCGTAAGGCCCAGACGTTTCGCAAAATCCGCTCCATCGCAGAGGTTTTTGATTCTCGCCTCCCGGTACTGCGGCGGCACCAGTCCCAGCGTCGCCTGTCCCTCATAAAAATTCCAGACCTTCGGACCTTCCCAGCCGCACCAGAACGCAGACGGAGCCACCCGCTTCTCCTCCAGAAGCCCGCGAAGCACTTCCGCGTTTTCCTCCGTCCAAACCGCCGGATTCCACGACACCAGCTGACAGGTGGTAAAGCCCTCCTCCAGCAGATGATCCAGGCGTTCTGAGATGCCGTCCATGGAATCCAGTTTGACTGTCACACCAATTTTCATAAAATACCTGTCCTTTCCACAAATGAACTGCTATATTGTCAGTCGTCTCATTATAGCACGTTATTTCCTGTTTGAACAGCCAAATTTTTCAGAATTTTCATGCGCGCTTCATATGCCCTCGTTTCTCCCGGGCAAAGGGAAATAAAACCGTTTTGCTCCGGGAAGCGCAGGCGTTCTCCTGCGCTTACGGACGGTCCTTCTCGCTTTTTCATTTCTGTCTGCGGCCGTTATTTTTATTTACATTCTTTTTTTTTCGTGATATAGTAAAAAACAGGTTTCATAAATTATACAAATGCACACCCTAAAGGAGGACATACCGATGAGCAAGGAGATCACTCAGACCCTTCTTGGTCAGTACAGTCAGGCATTCCATGCGGATCCCCAGAACCAGACCGCCTGCAACGCCGTCATGACCAACGGTTTAAACAAAAGCTGCCGCAATCATTCCTCGATTCGTCAGAACATTCATATGTATTCGCTTTCACTCAAACAAGGTTCGATCACGAATCAGAAGCAGAGCGGACGCTGCTGGCTGTTTGCCGCCATGAATGTGATGCGCTACCGTATCATTCAGAAATGCAATCTGAAAGATTTCGAATTATCGCAGAATTATATGCATTTCTGGGACATTCTCGAGAAGGCCAACTGGTTTTTAGAGAATATTCTGGATACCCTGGACGAACCCACCGGCAGCCGCACCCTGGATTTTCTTCTCTCCTCTCCCATCGGCGACGGCGGGCAGTGGGACATGATGGCGAATCTGGTCAGTAAATACGGCGTGGTGCCCAAAACGTCCATGCCGGAATCCGCAGGCTCTGAGAGCACCCGCGAGACGAACCGTCTTTTAAACGAACTGCTGCGGGGCGATGCCTGCCAGTTGCGCAAACTTGCCGCAGGCGGCGCAGACGCCGGCGCTCTGGATGCTGCCAAGACCAAAATGATGGAGGAGGTTTACCGCATCCTCTGCATCAGCCTGGGCGAACCGCCGAAAACCGTAGATTTTGAGGTTCGGGACAAAGACGATCATTTCATCCAGGACCGCGGCCTGACGCCCCTGGAATTCTTCCATAAATACGTGGATATGGATCTCCATGATTACATAAGCCTGATCAACGCCCCCACCGCCGACAAACCGTTCTATCACCGCTATACGGTGAAAATGCTGGGCAACGTAAAGGAAGGCACGCCGGTCTGCTACATCAATCTTCCGGCAGAAGAGCTGAAAGCGGCGGCCATCGCTCAGCTGAAGGACGGCGAACCCGTCTGGTTTGGCTGCGATATGGGACCCTACGTGGAGAGAGACAGCGGCATTATGGATCCCGGCATCTTCGATTTTGAAGAAACGCTTCAGATCCGCCTTCCTATGACCAAAGCGGAACGTCTGGATTACGGTCAGAGCCAGATGACCCACGCCATGGTGTTCCTGGGCGTTCATCAGGACGCGGACGGGAACCCGATCCGCTGGAGAGTGGAGAACAGCTGGGGAGACACTTCCGGACAAAAAGGCTATTTCGTCATGAGCGACGAATGGTTTACCGAATATATGTATCAGGTGGTTATTCATAAAAAATACCTGAACGAAGCGCAGCTGGCAGTCCTCGATACGGAAACCATTGTATTAAAGCCGTGGGATCCGATGGGATCGCTGGCATAAGAGCAGATGCAGGCGGCTGGTCACGGACGCCGTTTTTCGCCGCCGCACATATGCGATCGCAAACCCATAACACACAAGGAGGAATAAACATGGGAGAATCCATGACAAACGCTGCCGTCAGCGCAGATGCCGCATCCGGACAGTATACGACGCAGATGGACGCGGCGAGAAAAGGAATCCTTACGCCGCAGATGGAAACTGTGGCGAAAAAAGAACACATGCCGGCAGACCGGCTGATGCAGCTGATGGCCGAGGGAAAAGCGGTTATCCCCGCCAACAAACGCCATACCTGCCTGAATCCGGAAGGCATCGGAAGCATGCTTCGGACGAAGATCAACGTCAACCTGGGCGTATCCCGCGACTGCAAGGACTATTCCATTGAAATGCAGAAAGTCTTAAGCGCCGTCGATCTGGGCGCAGAGGCGATCATGGACCTGTCCAGCCACGGCAACACCCAGCCGTTCCGTCAGAAACTGACCGGCGAATGCCCCGCAATGATCGGAACGGTCCCCGTCTATGACAGCGTGATCCATTACCAGAGGGATCTGGCGACCCTGACCGCCAAAGATTTTATCGACGTCGTGCGGCTCCATGCGGAGGACGGCGTGGATTTCGTCACGCTGCACTGCGGCATCACCCGGAAAACCATCGACCAGATCCGCAGTCACAAACGGAAAATGAATATCGTCAGCCGCGGCGGCAGCCTGGTTTTCGCCTGGATGACCATGACCGGCCAGGAAAATCCGTTCTACGAATATTATGATGAGATCCTGGATATCTGCGAACAGTACGATGTGACGATCTCTCTCGGGGATGCCTGCCGTCCGGGATGCTTAGCCGACGCCGGAGACGTGTGCCAGATTGAAGAGCTGGTGCGCCTGGGTGAACTGACGAAGCGGGCCTGGGACCACAACGTGCAGGTTATGGTGGAGGGACCGGGCCATGTGCCGTTGAACCAGGTGGCCGCCAATATGGAGATCCAGCAGAGCATCTGCATGGGCGCTCCGTTCTACGTACTGGGCCCCATCGTCACCGATATCGCTCCCGGCTACGACCACATCACCGCGGCCATCGGGGGCGCTGTGGCCGCCATGAGCGGAGCCGCATTCCTCTGCTACGTGACCCCTGCGGAACATCTGGCGCTGCCCAACGTGCAGGACGTCCGCCAGGGTATCATCGCTTCCAAGATCGCGGCCCACGCGGCGGACATCGCCAAAGGAATCCCGGGAGCCAGGGACATCGACGACCGGATGGCGGACGCCAGACGGAAGCTGGACTGGGACGCCCAGTTTGCCTGCGCTCTGGACGCGGAAACCGCCAAAGCCATCCGCAACGACCGTCTCCCGGAAGACGACCACAGCGACACCTGCAGCATGTGCGGCAAATTCTGCGCGGTCCGCAGCATGAACAAGGCGCTGGCAGGGGAATACATCGATATCCTGTAATGAAAAAATCCCGAAATCATGCCGTTTTCCAAAAACGTTCGTGATTTCGGGATTTTCAGCTGCATCTTCACACTGCCCGGGAACCTGTCTGAACCGAAATACCGGAAATTTAACAGGTCCCGGGCCTCTTTTATGCCTGCCGCCCGGTTCGATTAAAACTCATTTCCCGGGAATTTCGGGATCCCGTCAAAGCCTTTCTGCAGATCCGCATCCGTCGGGATATAATCGCCCATCTCGCCGTTGTTGTATTTTTCATAGGCCACCAGATCGAAATAGCCGGTGCCGGTCAGGCCGAAGAGAATCGTCTTCTCCTCACCGGTCTCCTTGCACTTCAGAGCTTCGTCGATGGCTACGCGGATCGCGTGCGCGCTCTCGGGAGCCGGAAGGATTCCCTCGACTCTCGCGAACATCTCCGCCGCGTCGAAGACGGAGGTCTGCTCCACGGAAGTGGCCTCCATCAGACCATCATGGTACAGCTGGGACAGGATCGTGCTCATGCCGTGGAACCGCAGTCCGCCCGCGTGATTCGGCGACGGAATGAAGCCGCTGCCCAGCGTATACATCTTCGCCAGCGGGCAGATCATGCCGGTATCACAGAAATCGTAAGCGAATTTACCTCTCGTAAAGCTGGGGCAGGAAGCCGGCTCTACCGCGATGATCCGGTAATCCTTTTCGCCGCGCAGCTTCTCTCCCATAAACGGGGCAATCAGTCCGCCCAGGTTGGAACCGCCGCCGGCGCAGCCGATGATGATGTCCGGCGTGATGCCGTATTTGTCCATCGCGATCTTGGACTCCAGGCCGATCACCGACTGATGCAGGAGCACCTGGTTCAAAACGCTTCCCAGCACGTAACGGTAACCCTCGTTCGTCGTCGCCACCTCGACCGCTTCGGAGATCGCGCATCCCAGGCTTCCGGTGGTTCCCGGATGCTCCGCCAGGATCTTGCGGCCCACCTCGGTCTCCATGGACGGAGACGGCGTCACGGAAGCGCCGTAAGTCCGCATCACCTCGCGGCGGAACGGCTTCTGCTCATAGGAGACCTTCACCATATACACTTTGCAGTCCAGCCCCAGATAAGCGCAGGCCATGGAAAGCGCCGTGCCCCACTGTCCGGCCCCCGTCTCGGTGGTCACGCCCTTCAGCCCCTGCTTTTTCGCGTAATACGCCTGCGCAATGGCGGAATTCAGTTTGTGGCTTCCGCTGGTATTATTTCCCTCAAATTTATAATAGATCTTCGCCGGCGTCTGCAGCTTCTCCTCCAGACAATAAGCGCGGACCAGCGGCGACGGCCGGTACATTTTGTAAAATTCACGGATTTCTTCCGGAATCTCCACATAAGCGGTGGTATCGTCCAGCTCCTGCCGGACCAGGTCGTCACAGAACACGCCCCGCAGCTCCTCAAACGTCATGGGCTTCAGCGTGCCGGGATTCAGAAGCGGAGCCGGCTTGTTCTTCATGTCTGCGCGCATATTGTACCAGGATGTCGGCATCTCACTCTCTTCCAGATAAATTTTGTACGGGATCTTGCTTTCGTGCTTCATTGCTTTTACCTCCATAAAAATAATTAAGATAGAGTTATGATTGCCCGGACAGGAGAAAATTTTGCTTCTCCGCAATAAAAAAACTCCCGTCCCTCAATCTATTGCAGGGACAAGAGTTAAACTCCTGCGGTGCCACCCGGCTTGGTACCTACGTACCCACTCAGCGCATACAGATATATGCTGATTTTGATAACGGAGTCTCTTCTCCGGCTCACATACTGAAAATTCTGCTCGCCCTCAGGAGCCCATTCGCCTATGCTTTCCGTACCGCCTTTCCACCGCCGGCGACTCTCTGCAACGTGCCGCAAAGGTTACTTACTCTCCTTCACAGGTTTCCTGCTTTCATTTATACCACCGGCCACGCAGATTGTCAACCGGTTATTTTGCAGATTTTCAGAGAGCCGCGCTTCCGGCCGTCCGATGTCCCATGATGAAGATGCGCCGCCCGCTCCGACCGGTCCTGCATTTCTCAAAAGTAGAACTCGCGGACCCTCTCCTCGATCCTGTGAAGGTTCCGCTCAAAAAGAGAATATCCCAGCAGATCCGCAGCCACTTCAAATTCCGCATTCAGCCCTTCCTTAAAAATCTTCTTTTTCCGCATAAAAAGCCGCCGCAAAATTTCGCAGCAGCTCCTTAAACCTCCTTTATCCGCCGAATACCGCTGCCGCCGCCGTCTCCAGCGCTTTCACGACCAGCTCCAGAGCCATGCTGGGCGTTCCCGGCGCTTTCCCGGCCGCCTGCTCCGGCAGATACGGGACGTGTATAAAACCTCCCTTTACGGGAAGTCCTTTCTGAGAGATCAGATGCATCAGCCCGTAAAAGGTGTCATTGCACACATAAGTCCCTGCAGAATAGGAAACGGCAGCCGGGATCCCCTGCGCGCAGACAGCCTCCGCAATCGCCCGGACGGGAATCGTGGCAAAATAGGCGGCAGGCCCGCCGGGACAGACGGGCTCATCCTGGGGACGGACGCCCAGATTATCCGGGATCGCAGCGTTCCGGTAATTGATCGCCACCTTCTCAATCCCGATCTGCGCCCGTCCCCCGGCCTCCCCGACACAGATCACGGCATCTGGCGCATACCGGCAAACCGCCTCCTCCACCGCCCGGGAAGCCGCACCGAACGCGGTCGGAATATTTTCTTTCAAAACCGTTATGTCTCCCAGCTGATCCGGCAGACGCCGAACCGCCTCCCACGCCGGATTCTTTTTTTCTCCCCCAAAGGGAGTAAATCCTGTCAGAAGGATCTTCATGATGCAGCCGCTCCTTTCCGCCCGGACCGCGTCCTTCCTGCCGCCGATCCATGAAACTTGTTTTCCATCGTATCATTCCTTCTAATCGTTTCTGTATTGTACTGTACCCTGTCCTGCCGCACGCAGAAATTGCTCAGCCAAGTTCCAGTATCGCCGTGTGGGGCCGATGATCGCTGGCCACGAAAGCCGGAATCGACGCCTTCACGATCTCCGCAGGACCGGCTGTCATGATATAATCGATCTTGCGGTCCGGCTCATCGGACGGAAAGGAGTACATCTCCCCCGGCCCCAGCCGTTCCGCCGCATCGGTAAAAACAGACCGCAGCGGCTCCAGAATCGGACTGTCCGGCAGCTGATTAAAATCTCCCATCAAAACCGCCGCTTCCCCGGGCCGGACCAGAGAAAGCACCGTCCGCACCGCGTTTTTCGCCTCTCCCATCGCCAGCCCCATATGTGTCGCCAACACCGTCAGGGGCCGTCCCGCCACGTCGATCACCGCACGGATCACACAGCGGGATTCATAATACGCCGGTTCATCCTTTACAGCCGGGTCCGGTACAGGGATCGTTTCCGCCTCAAGGATCGGATAGCGCGAAATCAGTCCGTTGCCGTAGGTTCCTTTTCCGGCAATATCGATAGCCCGTCCGAAATAGAAATACCCGAACCCAAGCCTTTCCGCTATCTCCCTGACCTGGGGTGTAAAACAGGGATCGCTCACGCCCGGCGCCGTATCCCGTACCTCGTTCAGGCAGACAATCTCCGCCCCGCACGCGCGGATCACCTTCGCGGCCAGAGACAGATCGATCAGGGACGGATCCTCTTTTTCCGCGGCTGGCGGCGCTTTCGTACCGGACGTCTGATCTTTCAATCGCTCCCTTTCCGCCCGGCGCAGCGCCTCTTCCCTGCGCCGCCGCTTATAATCCACGCCATGCTGGATATTAAATGTCATCACTGATACACGCATCCGCATTCTCCTCAAATCCCCGCTGTTTTCAGCGAATCTCCCAAACTTCCGCTGTCTTTGCACGGTGCCTTCCTGCGCTTCCGAAAAACACTACAGCATCAGCCTTCCCTCGATCCCGTCAAAGTCAATCGTCTTCACCGTCCCGTCCCTGTGCGTGATGGTCACAGGTCCATAGCCGCCCCGCGACTGCGGATCCGTATACGCAATCCTTTGAATCGGGAACAGATCTTCCTCTGCAAAATCCGCCAGGCTCTCCTTCGTAATCACCTGCGAGATCAGGATCGCCTGTTCGTAATGATTGTGACTGCGCCTTGCGGTCTCCGCATAGACGATAACCGACTTTTCCGAGTCCGGATTCGTTCCCGTGCTGCGTACGGTCTTCAGACAGTCCCAGCCATCGTAAATCGTCATGGCTAGCTGCTTTTCGCGTCCCGTAAAATCCGTTCCTTTTAAAATGACCGCATGCGCCGTTCCGCCATCATAACGGCCTTCTTTCGTGAAAATCTCCGTACCGTTATCCGGGAACCCATAGGCGCCGAGAGTGAGCTCCACCGGCTTTTTGAACAATCGGAGCCGGTCCGCCCGCACCACCCCGTACGGAACCGTATAATCGGCCAGGTTTACCGCCTGGATCCAATGACATTCCGTCTCCAGCTCATAACCGAAAAACTGCCTACGGTAGAGCACGCCGTCCTTTTCCCCATACCAAAACGTCACATTCGCTCTGTCATACGTATCCGACGTCACATCGTGAAGCACATACTGCTGTGCCTCCAGTTCCTTAGAGGGGGCGGATTCCCACGGGTATTTCGTATTATAGCACAGCTTGGAATAATTCCACATCCCATTGCGGTCCCGTTTCTCCTTGACCACCTTGCCGCTCCTCAGGATCGTCTCCCCGTTCGCCTTATGATTGCTGAAGCACAGGGCCGGACCATTTAAAGTCGTCACCTTTACTTCCCTTTCCTTCAGCCTGTCCCAGGTTCCGTTATGTTCCTTCGCCGTCCAGAACGGATGATCCGCGGGCAGATGCAGGCATAAAAATGCTTTTCCCATCCAGAACGGAGATTCCGCGCAGGAATAACCCTGCACCATCGGCGTGAACTGCCCGTAAAATCCCAGCGTCGGCACTCCCTTATACAAGAGATCCCCGCGTCCCAGAAACTGCATCAAAGACCCCGACGAAATACGCCTCGCAAGCCCCGGGTCCGCTTCCGGACTGCAAAGCATCAGATTTCCGTCAAAAGCGCTGGTGGCCGCGTTCCGGTAAATATTGCTCCTGCCCCACATATTCGTAAAACCGTCTTCATCAAAAAAGTCGGCGTATGTTTTCATCAGCGCGTTGGAATTTTCTTCAAATTTCCCGGCCAGATAAGGCTCACGCTCATACCCGTACCACTGATTCCAGAGCGGCGCATAGACGTTAAACGCCCAGCAGGAATAATAATCAAACGAATGTCCGTCCCGGTACCAGCCGTCCCCCGCATAATACGCAAGGATCGCCTGCGCGTGTTCCCTCATGATGTCCGCGTCAATCTCGTACCCCTCCCGATGCAGGAACGCCATGTCAAGCATATTGAAAAGCCGCCAGTTCTGCGGCACCGTGTTCCCATGGGCATAATCAAGCAGGAAAGCCGCGATAATATCCTTCTCCTCTTTCGTATAAGTATCCCAGATCTCCTCCTTGCTCATCCACAGGCAGATAACAAGCGCGCAGGTCTCGACCGTCTGCTGAAAGGCGCGGAACGGATTGGGATCCTTCGACAATGCCTTGCAATCCGCATAGCTTCCCACATAAACGCTGTCGCCCGGCGTGCACGTCCTCAGAATATGGCTTTTATAATATTCCCGGACGCAGATACCATTCATCACCAGCTCCGGCTGAATATGTATGAGCGGCGCAGCGATAAACAAAGAACGCGCCAGTCCCTCAAAATACTCCGCCTTAAACTCCCACACCGCATCCGGCCGGTGGGGATACGTGATCTTCGTCTCCTTCCGCGGCATCACGACCGGATCGTTAAAATCCCTGATATTCTGAAAAACACCGTTTAACAGATATTCGGCCGCCTCAATCCAGCTTTCCCGCGTCAGCCCCGTATAGGGACTTAACTCATAATCCAAATGTTTCGGTTCAAATACATTTTTCACTTCGATCGCCTCATCTTCCGCGCCTGTCAGGCGCTTTCCATTCTTGCAGCATTCTGCTCCTTCTCATTTTATTATTGATCGGCGGATTTTGCAACGGATTTTTCCGGGCGGCTCCGAAACTTACTTTTTCACTGTCTTATTATCCGCAGATAAGATTTTTCGATCATTGACTAGAAGAATCCGGTCACCATAACAGCGGCCGGATTCTCAACCTCAAATCAGAATAGCAAAACTAGATTCCCATCATTCTGCAACTATTTCACAGACATAATTTTTATATTTCGGACGTATGGATATTTACTTTCAATTTGACTAATCGCGCCCGAATCCGATGTTGCTTTCACAGAAGCAGTAGTGCTTGTCCAGGATCTCCCATCCCGAGAATACTGAAAACTGATACGATAAGTTTGCATGTCCTTCCTCCTATAAGTATAATAATTTTCTATCAAAATGGCGGCAGCAGCCATCTGATTCCTGTACATTTGATTTATATGAACATATTGCCTGCTCTTTTTTGTAGGTAGAAATTCCATTTCTAAAATTTACATTCGGCGCCGTCCCTTGCCAATAAGAACAAAATATACACTTCTTATCATACCTGCAATTTGCATTATTTCTCATGAAATCACCTCTAAACAATAGATAAGACCCATATAATTATATGATACAGTACATAGATAGACAAAATAAGTATAATCACTGAAAGTATCTTATGCTTCTTGATAAATTCCGTTACCATGACAACTTTACGCAAACGATTTAGCAAAACAGCAATCATAAGCATTTCATCTATCAATGGAATAGGATCAGGCACAAAACCATCCAACAACAACAATACGAGCTGGGCCGGTATTGGGCAAACCCAGTAAATAGCCATAAAAATGAACAATATCAAGTATATGTACAACACTTAAAGCACCTCAATCTTAGCTTCATACTGCGTACAATTTCCAACTGCTTTCATTTTCATACGCTTTTTCATACATAATCTGTTCTGAGAAATATCTATATCCCATATGTTTTTCGCATATGTCGGTTTAGCCGCTGTCCTCGCAGGATCATCCCAATACTTACACAAAGCACAGCATTTAATAAATTTAGCATTGATTTTATGCGCCATCTCTGCTTGACCGCCTCCTGCTCTATACTACCTTTATGCAGATATAAATTGTTGCGATGATAATTACAAGCCAAAAGAAAACATATCGTCTGCATAGCCATTTTGTTTTGTTATTCCATTTCAGAACTTCCTGTTTTGCTTTATCCCGGCCCTCCTTGTTGGAAGGTCTCCAATAATTAAACACCCTTTCGCTTGTCTCAACATAATCAGCGGTTTCTTTTAATTTGTCGCTGAAACCTGCAACCTGCTGTTCTCCCATTTCAATATAGTCAGCAGCCTGTTTTAATGTATCACTCAGAATTCCCATAGTATTATTCTCCCTGTAAAAAAATCAAAAAATAAAGTATTTAATCAGAACTACCCCCGTACATATTATCAACAATACGACAGTGATTTTCCGAAACAGACTGCGCCATTCGAAATACTCTTCTTTTGCGGTTTCAACGCCTTTCGTATAGATATCGGCAATGTCTATAATAAATTTTGCGCTTTCAAAAAAATTGTTCTGCATAAATGTACACCTTTCTGCGTATATTCATATTACTCATATCATAGACAATTATCACTTTCTCACATACTAAAGATCGTCATCTTTTGGAATGTCTTCCGATTCATCCGCCATTGCCTGTAAGAAGTCCATTGCGCTGCCAAATAAAGAAGCTGCAATATCCCATCCACTTGGCTCAGTTTCAATTTCATATAACTTTGTCAGCATTTCGTTTACGGCATTTAGATTATACGAATTGGGGAGAGAGTTAAAAGAAATCTGATCCGCATATCTGTGGATTCCGTTACCGCTATTCGTATAGAATCCATCACAAGAGAAAATCATGCCTTTCTTTCCGCTGCCAAATACGGTTTCATCGATCAAACCCAGGACATCATCATATTCGATACGTCCAGAATAGGAGGTCAATGCACCATCAATACACTTTCTAGGGATATTTCCGTATGTATAAACTGACCAGGTATTTGTACAATTGGGCAAGTATTTCTTTATAATAGCTATTTTTCTATCCCTTTTACTCGGTTTTCCCATATATTTCCTCCTCTTTGCGATCCAAATTTATACACATTATATCATCTATAAATATAATTTGCAATCTCTATAACTGTAATTTTTTCATAATAAATCTGATATTCTATCTCTATCGAGAAAAGGAGTCCCACATGGAAATTGGAAAACGCATCGTATATTTTAGAACCCTAAAGCATTATACTGTAAACAGGCTTGCCACTCTTGCCGGAATTTCCCAAAGCTATCTGCGTGACATCGAACTTGGCAATAAGAATCCAACCGTGGAGGTAATCTCTTACATTTGTGATGCCCTCGGTATTTCACTTTCTGATTTTTTTAATGATAAGACCCAGACGATATTAGAAAACGATCCTCTGACAGAAAAAATATATCAATTAAATGAAGAACAGCGAGCAGCACTTCTTGCTTTTCTAAATACCCTGCTCAAATAATGAATTGTATGTTCCTCGAGTCCTCAATTAGCGTAAATAAAGGGGTTGCCTTTGTGATTGAATGAACTGCTCCCCTTTATTTTTTTACAGAATTATTCCTGCCGTTTGGAAGACACAACCGCACCGCCTTTTCTGCTTCGCTTTCGATCCTTTTCTTCGAACTGCTGTCGCCCATATCGTTTCTCTCCCTTTTTATTCTGCTTTTGAAAATTTGCAACCCTGTTATGAGATTGCCCATTCAATCTTAAAAAATCTGCGATTTTTTCATCTTAAGCATCTCTTTCAACATCATTTGATATAAAGATGTAAATTTGAACTTTTGGACGATTCCGAAGACATGCATAAATACTGGCTTTTTCGGCTCTTTCACTCCCCCAAGTGTTTCATCGTCGGAATTGCTGCGATATCACGAAACAGAATCGGTCTTTATTCTGCATACCTTATTTTTCTGTTTTTCGCATACGCCCCAGTCCACGTATTCCTACGTTTCTGCCGCTATCCGTACCGCTGTCTGGTACAAAAATGGTACAGATCCGCCGGATCAGAGCATCTCACAAA